>NZ_JBHYUG010000030.1:52205-68135 GCF_042749375.1 Streptomyces sp. NPDC059477
GTGTCGTGGGGGGGGCGGGCGGGGCGGGGGGGGGGCCCCCCCCCCCCCCGGGGCGCCCCCGCCCCCCGCCCCCCCCGCTGGGTGGGGCCGGCTCAGTTGTTGGCGGCGCCGTTGCCCGCGAGCAGCGAGATGTCCTGGAGGATGTGCGACAGCGGCTCGTCGCCCTTGGCCTGCGTGGAGTTCTCGACACACTGCTGGTTCTGCGGGGCCGACAGGATCGGGACGTCCTGCACGGCGATCGGGATCAGGCCGATCAGCGAGCCGACGTTCGCCTTGGCGGGCAGACCGATGCAGGGCTTGTTGAACGAACCCTGGATGAGCGCCAGCTGCGGGCTCATGTTCCCGTACGTCGCCGAGTTGCCGTACACCTGCGACGCGCCGTTGCCACTGGCGGACGTGGTGCCGCTGTCGTTGCCAATGGCGAGCGCCGACGGAGCGGCGGCAGCGGACGCGCCGACGACGGAAGCGGCGACCGCGGCGGAAGCCAGAACCTTCTTGATCACTTGCTAGTCCCTTCAGAAGAAACCCCGTCCACCGGAGCGTTCTGGACAACTCCTCAGAGCCCGCTTGGTTGCCCCCATTCACTCCGATGGCCCACGGCGCACAGGCCGCGGCGAGCGCCCCCGAAGTGCGCTCCGAGTTCTCCCCGTCGATTCACCGAAATCGCGAGCACCGTACGAGTGAAAGGCCGCAACCATTCGCCGTGCCCCGGGTTGATGCGAGGGCAGGAACACCCCCGTGACGACCGGGTCGGAAAACACACGGACCGGCAGTGGGTGTCCGCGTCGGAAAGGAAACGGAAATGCTGAAGAAGGCAATGGCCGCGGCGGCGGTCGCCGCGTCCGTGGTCGGTGCGACGGCGATGGCCGCCCCGCAGGCGCTTGCCATCGGTAACGACCAGGGCACCACGTCCGCGAGCGGCAACGGCGCGTCGTCGGTGTTCGGCAACTCGGCCACGTTCGGCAAGATGAGCCCGCAGGCCACCCTGGTCCAGGGCTCGCTGAACAAGCTGTGCGTGGGCCTGCCGGCCAAGGCCAACGTGGGTCCGCTGCTCGGTGTGCTGGTGCCGGTCGCCGTGCAGGACGTCCCGATCCTGTCGGCCCCGCAGAACCAGCAGTGCGCCGACAACTCCACCCAGGCCAAGGGCGACGAACCGCTGTCGCACATCCTGGACGACATCTCCGCGCTGTCGGGCAACGGCGTCGCCAACAACTGACGAACGCCGCAGGGCATCCGCCCGGACGGCCCGCGACCTCCCCCGCGGGCCGTTCGGGGCGGGATTCTGCCGAATGCGTCAACGGATTCTCCGAAAGGCGTCGAAGCGCCGCGAGAATTCGTTCCCCAAACGCGTCACCGCAATTCTTTGTCTTTCTCTCCGCCACTCAGGCGAAGCGTTTCCTCTCGTGTGGGGGGCCGCGTCGACGGCCGGGTCAATCGCCGCGTCAACGATGTCTTGGCGTTCGAGTGAATTACCCTGCGACACACGTTCCGGAGTTTCTTCCGCTGTCTATCCCTCGTTCTACAGCCTGCCGGTCATGGTGCGAGCCATCCGTTGTGCTCGCTCGGTTTCGGCCGTCATAGGGGCATGACCGCAGAGAAGGGAAAGTTCATGAAGAAGACCGCTGCCGTGTTCGCGGGCGCGATCCTTGCCCTGGGCGGGGCCGCCCCGGCGTTCGCCGACTCCGGTGCCGAGGGTGCCGCCGTCGGTTCTCCGGGTGTTCTGTCCGGCAATGTCATCCAGATCCCCGTGCACGTCCCCGTGAACGTCTGCGGCAACAGCATCAACGTCATCGGTCTGCTGAACCCGGCGTTCGGCAACACCTGCATCAACAAGTGACGGTGTGACACCAGCCTTACCGGCTGCGCTACGGCCGGCCCTCGGACCGCTCGGTTTCCGGTCCCAGGGCCGGCCTTTCCCGACTCTGCAAGCTCTTTGATCGAGCAGGACAGGAAAAGATCAAGATTGCGACAGACCTTGAGCAGGTCGATGGTCGCGGCGGCTGCCGCGACCGGCATTCTCTCCCTCTGCGCCACCCCCGTACTCGCCGACGCCTCGGCGAGCGGGGCCGCGCAGGGCTCGCCCGGCGTTGTCTCGGGCAACAGCCTCCAGGTCCCGGTGACAGTCCCGGTCAACCTATGCGGCAACACGGTCGACGTGGCCAGCGCCCTCAACCCCGCCTTCGGCAACTCCTGCGCCAATGTGGGGGATTCGGCCGAGGAGCGTTCTTACGGGGATGACTCCGGGTACGGGGACGACTCTGGCTACGGGGGTGACTCCGGGTACGGGAGTGACTCCGGCTATGGGGACGACGCCGGGTACGGAGATGACTCCGGGCACGGGAACGATGCTGGGTACGGAGGCGACGCCGGGCACGCGGACGACGCCGGGTACGGGTCGGATTCGGGGTCCGGAGGTGACTCGGGGTACGGGGATGACTCCGGGTATGGCGACGACTCCGGGTACGGGAGTGACTCCGGGTACGGCGACGACTCCGGGTACGGGGACGACGACGCGCCTGGTGGGTATGGGGAGCAGCCTCCTGGTGGGGGTGAGCAGCCTCCTGGTGGGGGTGAGCAGCCTCCTGGTGGGGGTGAGCAGCCTCCTGGTGGGGGTGAGCAGCCTCCTGGTGGGGGTGAGCAGCCTCCTGGTGGGGGTGAGCAACCCCCCGGCGGTGGGGAGCAGCCTCCTGGTGGGGGTGAGCAGCCCCCTGGTGGGGGTGAGCAGCCTCCCGGTGGTGGGGAGCAGCCTCCTGGTGGGGGTGAGCAACCTCCTGGTGGTGGGGAGCAGCCTCCCGGTGGTGGGGAGCAGCCTCCCGGTGGTGGGGAGCAGCCGCCCGGTGCCGGTGAGCAGCCGCCCGGCGGCGGCGAGCACCAGCCCCCGCGCGGTGGACGTCCGGAGCAGCCGCCCACCTTGGCGCAGACCGGTAGTGATGTCTCCCTTCTCGGTGGCTCACTGGCCAGTGCCGCGTTGATCGCGGGTGGGGCTCTGCTCTACCGGCGAGGCCGGGTCGCCTCGCGGCGGTGACCAGCGGGACACCGGGCCCCGGACGACAGTTGACCGTCGTCCGGGGCCTTCGCGTGTGCGCGGCGGCTCGGGCACTTTTTCGTTCGGTTCCTTCGGTCGGTGTCACCCGTGCGGGCGAGTGGGGCACTCGGACGCCGCAACGGCGGTGGCGTGACGGGCTTTTATATGACTGAGTGTCAGTAACAGGCATGCGGACGGAATGAGAGAGCACGTCAGAAAGTGCGCGTGTGGAGAGAGGAGCTGGCATGGCCCCACAGCAGCAGCGACGGTCCCGGTCCCGGCGGGTGGCTCTGATCGCGGCGACGGTCGCCGCGTCGGCGGCCCTGGCGTCCGGACCGGTGTTCGCCGCGGGGCTCGGGGTGGTGGTCGTCGCCGATCCGCCCGCTCCGGAGCCGGCCGCGGCGGCGCCACCGCAGACCGGGCCCGCGGGGCAGCCCGGGTCCCAGCAGGCCGCCGGGGAGCCCGTCCCATCGCCCACGGGGGAGCCGGTCAAGGGGGCGGGCGAGGAGCCGGCCAAGGAGGCCGTGAAGGAGTCCGCCAAGGTGCCCGTCCCGGACATCCCCGCCTTCGGGGCCTACCTCGACTACGGGCCCCGCGGTGTTTCCCGGATCGCCGAGTTGAGCCGGTGGCTGGGCGGGGCCGACCTGCGGGTGGGGCACACCTACCTGCCCGGTGATCTGTGGTCCAACATCGAGGGGCGGCCCGAGTTCCTTCAGCCGTGGGCCGACTGGCGGCGGGCCGACGCCGACCGGATGTTCGTGCTCAACGTGCCGATGCTGGAGCGCAACGAGGAAGGGGTCTCCGACGCCGAGGTGCGCCGGCTGCTGCGGCAGGGCGCGGCCGGGGCCTTCGACCAGCACTACCGGGTGCTCGCCGAGCGGCTGGTGGAGCTGAAGGTGCCGGACACGGTGATCGTGCTCGGCTGGGAGATGAACGGCATCACCTACACCCACCGCTGCGGTCCCGACCCGCAGGCGTGGAAGAAGTACTGGAACCGCATCGTCACCACCATGCGCGCGGTGCCGGGGCAGCAGTTCGCGTTCGACTGGACGCCCAGCCGTGGCCGGGACGCCGTCGCCTGGACGCGCTGCTACCCGGGGGACGACACCGTCGACATCATCGGCATGGACTCCTACGACCAGCCGTCCGGGATGTCCTTCGACCAGCAGATCAGTGAACCCTTCGGGCTGCGCGACCACGTGGAGTTCGCCAAGGCGCACGGCAAGGCGATCTCGTACCCGGAGTGGGGGCTGTTCCGCAACGGTGACAACCCCGACTACATGCGGCGGATGCTCGCCTGGATGGACGAGCACAAGCCGCTCTACAACACGCTGACCGACTACTGCCCGCACGGCGTGTGGCAGTGCGGGACCAACCCGCGCGCGTCCGAGGTGTACCGCAGTGTGCTGTCCGGGCGCGGCGGGCCGGTCACCGAGCCGGTCCCGCAGCCGACTCCGGAGCCCACGCCGGTACCGACGCCGGTACCCACGCCCGTGCCGACCCCGCAGCCGACGCCGGTCGATCCGCCCCGCTGCTCGCCGCTGGAGCTGGGCGACTGGGTGGAGCACTGGCTGGGCGGCAAGCTCTGTGTCCGGCTCGACTGGTGGTCACGCAACCGGTGAGCCGGCACTGAGCCCGCGGTGGCGGTGGGCCCGCTCAGGACCCGCCGCCACCGTCGCGTTCCTTCCAGCGCAGCAGCAGCTCCTTGCCGCGGGCCCGCGCGGTCGCGTCGGCGAGGGCCGCCGCCAGCAGTGGGGCGGTGTGTCTTCGGGCCAGCAGCAGCCGCCGGTTGACGACCGGTTCGGGCCGCCAGTGATGCTTGTACGGCTCATTGCCGCGCAGCAGACTCAGTGTGTCCGGGCCGCCGTCGGCCACGCGGGTGTGCGCGGTGCAGGCGTCCAGCAGCATCACGGCCACGTCCGCCTTGCGTTCGCGCAGCCGGGGGTGGGCCCCGTAGAGGTAACCGCCCGCCAGGCGCGGGGACATCAGGGTCAGATCGACGGCCACCACCTCGCCGTCCAACCGGAACTCGGTGACGACCGCGGTGCCGGAGCGGACCATCGGGCCGACCGAGCGGACGAGATGGTCGCCGAACCGGGTCTGGAGGTGCTCGGTGGTCACCTTGCGGCCCTGCCACTGGAGCCGGTGCAGTTCGATCAGCCGGCGCAGCGCCCCGTCCACCTCGTCGGGCCCGGCGATCCGGCGGTGCACGCCGAGCGCCTCCAGCTTGCGCAGTTTGGCGCGCACCCGCTGCTGGGCCTTGGCCGAGGGCAGCCGGGTGATCAGTTCCTCCAGGGGGAGGGCGGGCAGTTCCAGGCAGACGGAGTCGTCCACCCGACGGCGGGGCCCCCGCCAGCGGTCGTACACCTGCTCGACGGCGGCGCCGGGGCGGACCTCGTGGAAGTCGAGCAGCGCGGTGCGGGCGGTCGCGGCGAGCGCGGTGGTGAGGGCGTCGGCGGCGGCCGGGCCATGTTCGTCGTCCAGGAGGACGTCCGTGTAGTCGGAGATGGCCCCGCCGAGCGGGACCAGCGCGGGCAGCGGACGCCGTACGCGCATCAGGGGCGCCGCCGCGACCAGCCGGCCGCTGTTGTCGCGGACCAGCACCACCCGTAGCCGGGCGGATCCGCCGTAGGACAGCCACCAGGAGTGCAGCCAGGGGTGGCTCTGGAAGGGGGTCGCGGCGGCGCAGTTGCCGTAGAGCCGCCGCCAGTCGGGCGCGAGGGCGGCGAAGGCGTCGGCGTCGGTGAGGAGGTGGGTGGTGTAGGGGGTGGGCGAGACAGGGGAGGGCGTGGTGTGTGGGGGTGGTGCTTCGTCCTTGGTGTGAACACAGTTCACAGGGGTGTTGCCCGTTGTCCCGCCACGGTCCTTGCGGGTGTGAACGCGATTCACAGGGGGTGTGCTGCTTCCTGGCTTCACACCCTGTGTATCGAATCCCGCCGTCACAGCCGACCGCTCGCGTCCGCCGCCACCGCCGGACCCGGTACGGCCGCCGCCCGTCCGCCGTCCCCGTCACCGCTGCCGCCGCCGCTGCCGTGCGGGACCCCGGCGTCGCCCGCCCGGCGCGGTCGGACCAGCAGCGCGAGTCCGCCCAGCAGCCCGCCCGCGCACGCCCCGACCAGCCCTGTCATGACGGGGCCCGCCGAGGAGGGCGCGGTCGGCTTCACCGCCCGTGCGAACTGCCGGAGTTCGACGTGCGTCGCGTCCTTGCTGTCGCTCGCGTGACCGGTCAGCGCGCGGGCGACCGCGTTCGCCATGTCGGCGGCCAGGTCGGGGCGGGGCGAGGTGGCCGTGATGGCGACCATCGGGGCGTCGGGCGAGGTCGCCGTCGTCACATTGTCCTGGAGGGTGCGGACCGGCACGCCCGCCCACACCTGGGCGTCCCCGAGCACCGCGAGCTGGGTGGCGACCCGGCCGTACGCCTGGGCGAAGCCCAGCGCGGCGGCCGGATCGGACGGTTCGGTGGGGACGGCGACGACGTAGCTGGTCGCCGTGTAGGAGGGGGTGCTCAGGGCGCCGTAGCCACCACCGGCCAGTCCACCGGCCACGATCCCGGCCGCGAGCAGGGACCAGGGGGGCAGTGCCTTGGCACGGGCGAGCACGCGGGCGGCGGGGCGCTGCGGCCGGGAGGAGCGGCGGCGGTCGGACATCACGGGCTGACTCCAAGGGATGACGCGGAGGACGGAGAGGGAGGGGAGGAAGGAGGGGGAGAGGGAGGGGGAGGGGACGGTGGGGACGGCGGGGACGCCGGGGACTGCGGGGGTCGTGGAGATCGCGGGGACGGCGAGGGTACGGGTGGTGGTGTCGGCATGACCGGCGGCGGTGAGGCCGGGGCCCCGTTCGCCTCACCCCGGTTCACCGAGTCCCCTGCCATCGCACCCTCGTACACCTCCATGAGCCGGGACGCGCTGTGGGTGATGCAGTAGTGGTGGGCGGCGTCGGGGGTGGTGCGCGGGCGTGGGGCGCGGGCGCGGATCTCCGTGAGGGCGTGGCTGAAGGCGGCGGGGTCGCACGGTACGCGGGCGGCGTCGGCGGCCGGGTGCGGCGGCAGGCCGTCGATCGCCGGGCAGGACGCGTACCGCACCGGCAGCCCGGCGGCCAGCGCTTCCACGATCGCCAGGCCGAACGCCTCCTCGGGGGACGGCGAGACCAGGGCGTCCATCGCGAAGACCAGGGACGGCAGATCGGGACCGGGGGTGCCGTCGGGGACGTAGGGCCGCTCACCGGCGAACAGCACGCGGTCGGCGACACCGGCCTCGTGGGCGGTGCGCCGCAGCACGTTCTCCTCCGGGCCGCCGCCCACGATCAGCAGCCAGCAGTCGTTGGGGAGCCCGGCCAGCGCGCGCACCGCCACGTCGAAGCGCTTGCCCGCGGTCAGCCGCCCGATCGCGCCCACGACGAACGCCTCCTCGGGCAGGCCCAGCCGACGCCGGACGCGATGGCGCTGGACCGCGTCGAAACGGAAGCGGCCGAGGTCGATGCCGTTGGGCACGACCTCGATCCGGGGCGCGGGCACGCCCCAGCGGGTCAGCCGGCCGGCGACCGCCGGGGACACGGCGACGGTCGTCCGGCCGAGCCGCTCGCTCGCCAGATACAGCCTGCGCACGCCCCGGGTGAGCGGGCGGCCCTCCATCTGGGAGTCGCCGAGGGAGTGTTCGGTGGCGACGATCGCGCGGACCCCGGCGAGCCGGGCGGCGAGCCGGCCGTAGACGCAGGCGCGGTAGAGGTGGGTGTGGACGAGGTCGTAGCCGCCGGAACGGATCAGGCGCACCAGCCTTGGCAGTGCGGCGAGATCGCGGTTGCCGGCCATGCCGAGGTGGGTGACGTGGACTCCGTCGGCGAGCAGGCCGGTGGCCACCGCGCCGGGGTTGGTGAGCGTGACGACGTCCGCCTCGATCGGCAGATGCCGCAGCAGCAGCCGCAGCTGCTGTTCGGCGCCGCCGACGCCGAGGCCGGTGATGATGTGCAGGGCCCGCATGTCAGACCCCCGTCACGGGTCGGCGGCGCAGCCGGTGCAGCCGGTACTTGAGATGGAGCCGTACGGCGGTGTCCTGCTGGCCGATGTGCACGCGCGGCAGGGCGTGGCGGCAGCCGAGCGGGCCGGGGTCGATGGCGACGGCGTAGGCGTACCCGGCCTCGCGCACGGCACCGATCGCGCGGGTGTCGATCGTGCCGTACGGGTAACAGAACCCGGCGATCTGTGTGCCGGTCAGCTCCGCGAGCCGGGCCCGGCTCTCCACGACCTCCGCCTTGAGGGTGAGGTCGTCGGCGCGGGTGAGGTCGACGTGGGTGAGTCCGTGCGAGCCGATCTCGATGCCCTCGTCGGCCGCCCGGCGTACCCCGTCGGCGGTCAGCAGTGGTTTGCGCGGGCCCAGCGGGTCCCAGGCGTTGTCGCCGCCGAACCGGCCGGGCAGGACGAACAGGGTGGCGCCGAAACCGAAGCGGCGCAGCACGGGCAGGGCGTGGTCGAGGAAGTCGGCGTACCCGTCGTCGAAGGTGAGCCCGACCAGGCCGTGTCCCCGGCCTTGCGCGCGTGCGGCGAGCAGGTCGCTCATCGACACGCCCCGCAGACCCCGCCGGCCCAGCCAGCGCAGTTGGCGGGCCAGACGGTCGGGGGTGACGGTGATCCGGTAGGGGTCGTCGGAGCAGTCACCGACGGAGTGATACATGGCGACCCAGGGGAGGGACGCGGGCGGGGTGGGGGTGGGGGTGGGGGTGGCGGGGGTGAGGGGTGTTGCGGGGGCGGTGGGGGCTGCGGAGGCGGTGGGGGCGGTGGGGCGGGCGGGGGTCACCGGGGCGACGGGGTCGGCGAGAGCTGTGGGGCTGGTTGGGCCGCTGAGGGCCACGGGGTCGGTTGGGTAGCCGGGGGCCGGGGGGTTGGCTGGGTCGATGGAGGCCGTGGGGCCGGTTGGGTCCGCCGGGGCCGCGAGATCGGCGGAGTCGGCGAGAGCCGTGGGGGCGGTTGGGCAGCCGAGGGCCGAGGGGGCGGCTGGGTCGGCGGAGGCCGTGGGGCCGGTTGGGTCGGCCGGGACCGTGGAGTCGGTGGGACCGGCGGGATCGGCGGGATCGGCGAGGGCCGTGGCGACGGTTGGGGAGGGAGTGGGGTCAGCGGAAGAGCGCATGGCGGAGCCTTCGGGTCGCGGTGCCTACGAGGTGCAGTGCGGGTGCGCAGCCCTGGGCGCCCAGGCCCGCGCCGGTCAGGACGAAGACGACGGTCACCGCCGTGCCCCCGGCGGCCAGCCCCAGCGCGGGTGACGCGGGCGCGTTCGCGGCGAGTGCCCCGGCGGCCGTGGCGAGCAGCGCGGCCCGTACGGGGCGGCTCAGTTCGGCCAGTACCGCCCGGCGGCGGATCGGCAGCATGCCGGTGGAACGGGTGCCGGACAGCAGCAGCGCGGCGGTGACGGTGATGCCGGCGGCGTTGGCGGCGGCGATGCCGGACACGCCCCACGGGCCGACGGCCCAGGCGCCGATCCAGGCGGTCACCACGACCCCGACGGTCATCGCGGCCAGCGGGTACCAGGTGGGGCGGCCGGCGCAGAAGTAGGCCCGGATCAGCGCGCCGACCAGGGTCTGGGCGAGCAGTCCGAGCGCGTACACCCGCATCACGGAGGCGGTCGCGGCCGTGTCCTCGGCGGTGAACGCGCCTCGCTGGAAGAGGAGTTCGACGATCTGTGGGGCGCAGGCGACGACCGCGGCGGTGCCGAACAGCACCATGCAGCCGGCCAAGGCCAGATCCCGTTCCACCCGCCCGCGCGCCTTCTCCGTGTCGCCCTCGGCCAGGGCCCGCGCGACCACCGGGAAGGTGACCGTGACCAGCATCAGCGACAGGGTCATGGGGATCTGCGCGACCTTCTGCGCATAGTTGAGGTGCGAGATCGCACCGGACTCCAGATGCGAGGCGAGGAACCGCTCGATCAGCACCTGCGACTGGCGGCACAGCGCGAACAGCAGGATGGCGGCCACCAGGCCGAGCCCGACCGACGGTTCCGGCGTCGCCGCCCCGGCGGGCACCTCGGTATCGCCCTTGCGCCGCAACCGCCGTACCAGCGAGGGCAGTTGCACCGCGACCATCAGCACGCTGCCGACCGCGACCCCGGCCGCCGCCGAGCGCACGCCCCAGTGGCCGCCGAGGACGAACATCGCGGTGATGATGCCGGTGTTGTAGGCGACGTAGATCGCCGCCGGGGCGAGATAGCGGCGGTGGGCGCGCAGCGCGGCGCAGCAGTAGCCCGCGAGCCCGAACCCGACCACGCACACCGCCGCCAGCCGGGTGCAGTCGACGGCGAGCGCGGGATCGGACAGCCCGGGGGCCAGCGCGCGCACCAGATACGGGGCGAGCAGGACGAGGGCGGCGGCGACGGCGATCAGGACCAGCGTGAGGCGGGGCAGCGTGCGCGCCACCAGCGCCCGTACCGGGTCCCCGGCGGCCCCGCGCGCCCGCCGCGCCAGCGCCAGGCTGAACGCCGGGATCAGGGCGAACGCCAGCCCGTCCTCGATCAGCAGGGTCGAGGCGAACTCCGGGACGGTCCACGCCACCAGGAACGCGTCCGTCTCCGCCCCCGCCCCGAACAGCCGGGCCAGCGCCTGGTCCCGTACCAGCCCGAGCAGCGCCCCGGCGACCGACAGCGCGCCGGTCAGGAGCGCGGCGCGGGCGAGGAAATTGCCGGGCTCCCTGGTACCGGGCTCCCTTGTACCGGGCTTCTCGGTACCGGGCTCCTTGGTACCGAGGTCCTCCGTGCGGGGCTCCTTCGTGCCGGGGTCCTGGTGGCCGGGTTCCAGGGAGGGCGCGGGCGGCGCGGTGGTGCGGGGCGCGGGGACCAAGGGGGCCGCACTCCCCGTACCGGGCTCGGCGTCACGCACGTTCATCGGGCCCCGGCCCCTTCCCGGACCGGCGGATACGGGGCCGGGTCCCCCTCCGGGGCGGGCGGCTCGGCGTCCACCAGGCCCCACCAGGCGGTCAGGCCCAGGCACACGGCGGTCAGGACGGTCGCGGGGCCGCCGATGTCGGCGTACACGAAGTCGGTGAGCTGCCAGACGAGCAGACCGCAGGCGATGAGGCCGCAGTCGCGGCCGTGCGGTCCGGCGCGGAACAGGGCGCGCAGGGCGCAGGCCAGCAGGGCGAGCCAGCAGCCCGCCAGGGCCAGCAGGCCGAGCAGGCCCTGTTCGCTGAGGACCAGCAGATACATGTTGTGCGGGGAGAGCAGCGGCTGACGGCGGAACGCCTCGCCCGCGCTCTCGGTGTCGCTGCCCGCGGACAGCGCCAGGGACGCGTGCGCGTCGCGGTGTTCGGGGAAGCCCTTGAGGCCGACGCCGGTCACCGGATGCTCGCGCCACATGGCACCGGCCGCCGCCCACATCGCGTACCGGTCCGTCACCGACTGGTCCGGCGCGGCGGTGACCTGGGTGATGCTGTCCATCCGCTCCTGGAGCAGCGCCGAGCCCACCCCGAAACCGCCGGCCAGCACGACCCCGGCGGCGACCGCCACGGCCGTCACCTTCAGGGCCCGCCGCACTCCGGCGAGGAGCAGTTGCACCACGCAGGTCAGGGCCGTGGCGATCCAGGCGCCCCGGCTGAAGGACAGGGCGAGCGGCAGCAGCAGCGCCAGCGCGCAGGCCGCCGCGAGCGCCCGTCGCCGGAGCGGACCGGCGCCCAGGGCCAGGCCCGTCGCGCAGATCACGCCCAGGGACACCACCGTCGCCATCCCCATGACGTCCTGTGCCCCGAAGGTGCCCACCGCCCGGATCAGCTGCCCCTGGTAGGAGGCGCCGGTGCCGGTGACGTACTGGTGGACCCCGACCGCGCCCTCCCAGCCGGCCAGCGCCACGAACGTCCAGGCGAGCAGCCGGAAGTCGGCGCGGCCCCGGACCAGCAGCGCGACCGCGACCGGGACCAGTACGAAGATCTGGAGATAGCGGCCGAGCCCGGTCAGCCCGGCGTCCGGTGAGGACGCCCCGGCGGCGGCCACCGCGAGCCCCACCACGGGCAGCGCGAACACCACGGCCGCCGCGCGGGACAGCGGGCGGCGGCGCGCGCGCAGCAGCCGGATCGCACAGAAGCCGACGACGAGCGCGGAGAGCGCGTCGGCCGGACCGGCACCGCCCTCCCCGCCGCCGGTCAGCGGCAGGCCCAGCAGGGCGACGACGGCCACCACCGGCCACACCGGGGACACCCGGGACAGCGGTGGGCGCGGTGGCAGGGCCCGGCGCGGCGGCGGGACCCGGCGGGGCGGCAGCGGTGGCGCGAGAGTCATCGTTCAGCTCCCCGCCGAGCGCACGAGCGCCGTCGCGGTGCGCAGCAGGATGCAGATGTCCTGCCACAGCGACCAGTTGTCGATGTAGGCGTTGTCGAAGCGGGCCCGGTCCTCGATGGAGGTGTCCCCGCGCAGGCCGTTGATCTGGGAGAGGCCGGTGATGCCGGTCCGCATCCGGTGGCGGGCCGCGTAGCCGGGGTAGGACTGGCTGAACTGGGAGACGAAGAACGGGCGTTCGGGTCGGGGTCCGACCAGGCTCATGTCGCCGCGCACCACGTTCCACAGCTGGAGCAGCTCGTCCAGCGAGGCCCGGCGCAAGAAGCGGCAGAACCATGACATGCCGTGCGCCTCGGCGACGCTCCACCGGGTCGCCGACTCGTGCTCGTCGACCGGCCGGTGGGTGCGCAGTTTCAGCAGGGTGAAGGGCCGCCCGTCCTTGCCGATCCGTTCCTGCCGGAACACCACCCCCGGCCCGTCGATCAGCCGCAGCGCCACCGCGCACGCCAGCAGCAGCGGACTGACCAGCAGCAGCGCCGGCCCGGCGAGGATCACGTCCAGCGCCCGCTTGCCGAGGTCGCCGCGCCGCCCCGACCCGAGGTCGAGCCGCCGGCAGGCGAACCCGGCGAGCTGCTCGCGCGCCTCGTACGACGGTGAGTCGGCGTCCAGCTCCCACAGCGCGCACCCGGACTCGGCGAGCGCCCGCAGCAGCGGCCCGTGCTCCCGGCGCACCGCGGGATGGACGGTGAGCACATCCCGTACGCCGTTCTGGATCAGCGCCCGCTGCACCTCCTCGCCGGTGGTCAGCACCGGCAGCCCGTCGGGGCCGTCCGGCGCCTGGGCGACGATCCCGACCGGGCGCACCCCGCACGCCGGGTGGCGCAGCACCGCGGCGGCCACCCGCTGGGCGGTGGGCGCGGGGCCGACGACCAGCGCGGCGCGCGGATGGTTGCGGAGCAGGGCGCGGCGGCGCCGGTGCACCAGGGCGCGCCCGGCGCAGGCGGCCGTGGTCTGTGCGGCGAGGCCGAGCGCGAGGGTGCGGGCGGACAGTGCCTGGTGGGGGGCGAGGGCGGCGACCAGGGCGGCGAGGCCGAGCCAGCCGACGGCGATCCGGCCGCAGACGGTGGGCAGTTCGTCCAGGACGCCCTGGAGCCGCCGGGGCGGGCGGTGCGGGCGCAGCAGTATCGATACGGCGACCAGGAGCGCGGGCAGGACGAGACGGTGGCCGAGCAGGGCGAGCGCGCCGAGCAGGGCGGCGGCGCCGTCCGCGAGCAGCAGCGGCGACGGGATCAGGGGGCGGGCCGGGGGCCGCCGCCGCACCGGCATCCGGAAGGCGCCGTCGCGGCGCCGGTGCGGCAGGACGGCGAGGGCCGAGGGTCTGTGCTCCCGGGGCTGCGGCTGGGGCCGGGGCTGGGGCTGAGGCTGGCGCCGGGGTCCGGGGGACTTCCCGGGGAACATCCCCGCGGGCTTGCCCGGGAACGTCCCAGGGGATTTCCCCGCGGGCTTCCCCGGGGACTTCCCGGCGGACTGGGGAGACCCGGGACCGGCGGGTCCGGGGGGTCCAGGGGGTCCGGGGGGTCCGGGGAAGGGGAAGGGGCTTTCCGCGGTGCTCTTCGCGGCGCTCTTCGCCGTGCCTTGCGCGGTGCTCTTCGCAGTGGCCTTCGCAGTGGTCTTCGCAGTGCTTTCCGCAGTCACGAGTGGATCGACTCCCTGTACTCGGGGGGCGCGACGCGCTCCGCCTGACCGGCGCCGAGGACATCGCCGTACACCTGGGCGACCGCCTCGGTCATGTGCCGCACGTCGTGCGCGGACCGGACGTGGGTACGTCCCCGGGCGCCCAGTTCCTCGCCCAGCGGCGGGTCGAGCAGCAGCGTGGTGATCGCGCGGGCCAGCGCGGCCGGATCGTCCGGCGGCACCAGGCCGTGCGCCGCGAGCGCGGGGGGCAGGCTCTCGCGCGCGCCGGCCACCTCGCTCATCACCACCGGCCGCCCGCACGCCAGCGCCTCCAGCGGCGCCAGCGCCATGCCCTCCCAGCGCGAGGGCAGCACCACCAGATCGGCGGCCCGGTACCAGGGCACGGGGTCGGCGACGGCCCCCGCGAACAGCACCCGCCCGCCCCCGGCCGCCGCCAGCCGCTCCCGGTCGGGCCCGTCACCCACCAGCACCAGGCGCGCGCCCGGCACCCGGCGCAGCACCGCCTCCCACGCCGCCAGCAGCACGTCCTGCCCCTTCTGCCGGCACAGCCGCCCCACGCACACCACCAGCGGCGCGTCCGGGGCGACGCCGGGCAGCAGCGACGCCCGTACGGCCCGGGGGGCGGCGGGGCGGAAGCGCTCGGTGTCGACGCCGTTGGGGACGACCGTCCAGCGCGCGGCGATCCCGGCCGCGACGCCGGTCTCCCGCTCGGCCCGGCTCACGCACACCGTGCGCGCCGCCCAGCGCGCCGCGAACCGCTCCCAGCGCAGCGCCAGTTCCGCGGTCGCGCCGCCGACGGCCTCGAAGGACCAGGCGTGCGGCTGGAACACGGTCGGGATCCGCCCGCGCACCGCCAGCCGCCCGGCGAGCCCGGCCTTGGCGCTGTGCGCGTGCACCACGTCCGGCCGAACAACTTCGATCATCCGTGCGACATCTCGGACCTCCTGGAGCAGCGAAGGCCCCGGCGCGCGCGACGCGCGCCAGGAACGCGCTCCGGCGCCCAGCGCCCTCACCTCCGCCGTGAGCGCCCCCTCGGGACAGGCCACCGTGACCGCGCATCCGGTGGCGAGCTGAGCGCGGGTCAGCTCGGCTACGACCCGGGCCACCCCGCCGTCGACGGGTTGCGTCAGATGGAGGACGCGCGGCCGGGGGACGGGTGCTGGCTGGTGCATGGCGCGGGTTTCCTCGCTCACGGCTGGTGCTGGCAAACGGGCGGGAACGCGCCTACTTCGGGACATCCACGGCGACGAAGAGCACCCCGGCCCAGGCCGCGTCCGGCTGGGAAACGAGCCGGAAGGCCAGCTGGTCACCACCGCGCCGGAGCGCGGACCCGATTTCGAACACGTCGGAGTCGTAGCCGAGGGTCTGCTCGTACGCGGGTTCGCGTCGGCCCGGGGCGCCGGTCACGGTGGAATTCAGTACGTCGTCGAAGGGGTTGGAGGCGTCGCCGAGCGGGACGGGCGCCCGGCGGTCGGCGGAGACGGTGAGGGTGTCGCCGCCGCGCCCCCGGTCGCCGTTGTAGGCCACGAGGCCCGCCTGTCCCCAGGCGCCGGGCGCGGCGCCGAGGCCGGTCACCCGGATCTCGTGCCCGGCCCGGTCCAGCGCCTCGAACCCGTCCCACAACACCAGCCGCCGCAACGGCTCGGCCGGATGCTCATAGGCCACCACCAACGTCCACCCGGCCCAGGCCCCGTCGGCTCCGGCCTCGCCGGACCTGGCGTCGCCGGACCGCGCCGCATCGGGCTGTGCCCTGCCGGACCGTGCCTCGCCGGGCTGACCCTCGGGGGATCCCACCTGGCCGGGCCGTGCTCCCTCGGGCTGTGCCCTGCTGGACTGGGCCCTGCTGGATGGTGCCTCGTCGGGCTGAGCCTCGGGGGATCCCACCTGGCCGGGCCGTGCTCCCTCGGGCTGTGCCCTGCTGGACTGGGCCCTGCTGGATGGTGCCTCGTCGGGCTGAGCCTCGCG
>NZ_JBHYUG010000030.1:68232-78934 GCF_042749375.1 Streptomyces sp. NPDC059477
GGGGGATCCCACCTGGCCGGGCCGTGCTCCCTCGGGCTGTGCCCTGCTGGACTGTGCCTTGCTGGGCGGTGCCTCGTCGGGCCGTGCCTCGCGGGACCCCGCCCCGCCCCCCGCCCGCCCCCGTGCCGCGTTGATCTGGGCCACCGTGTACAGGCCCGCGCCGCCCGCGCGGGTCTGGCGGGTGACGTCCGCCGAGGCCTGGAAGGCGTCCGCGGTGGGTGTGGTGCGGTGGCCCACGACGGTGTCGGCGTGGACCTCGTGGTAGGCGCCGCCGGGTGCCGCGAGCAGGACGCGGGCGTTGTCCTTCGCCGTCTTGCGCTCGCCGGCCAGCAGATTGCCGCCCCAGTACAGGCGCGCGTACGTGACCCGCGCGCCGGTGGGCAGCCGGACCTCCGCGCGGGAGGAGTTGTCGGTGCGCGGGTCGCCGTCGATGTCGACGTACTCCATGGCGAAGTCGTCGTTGGTGCCGGCCCGGCCGTCCCGCGCGCTGTCGCAGGACGGGGTCGTACCGCAGGTGAGAGAGGTGTTGGCGGCGCGCACGAACCCGCCGTGCTGGACCGCGCGGTGACGTTCGGCGAAGGCGAGGCGCTCGGCCTCGGCGGCGGGCGGGGCCGGGACATCGGCGCCGTCCGGCGAGGCGAGCGCGGAGAGCGAGGTGAGCGCGGTGAGGCCGAGAAGCCCGGCGAGGGCGACACCGCCGACCGTCGCACGGCCCAGGGCCCGCGTGGCGGATCGCCGAGGCGTCGCGGAGATCCACCGGACGGGCCCGCGCAGCGGACCCAGGGAGTGCGGCATGACCGGCGTGCCCTTTCGTGCGATGGACGGGCTGACGGGCGCTGTACAGGGACGTCGAACGGTCCGCAACTCTAGCTGCTATCCGTACTAATCCACTGAAACCGGACAAGTGTGTCGGAATCGTGAAGCTTGTGGCGCGGGGGACATCACCCCTTTGGCGGCACAACCCGGAAGGGCGTGGTGCGTTGACACAGCGCCGGGCATCCCGCCCGCATGTCTGTGTCAATCCCAAGGAGCATTTCTCCATGTCGCGTATCGCGAAGGGCCTGGTCCTGACCTCCGTTGCCGCCGCGGCCGTCGCCGGTGGCGCCGGTGTCGCCGCCGCCGACAGTGGCGCCCAGGGTGCCGCCGTGCACTCCCCGGGTGTGCTGTCGGGCAACGTCATCCAGATCCCGGTCCACATTCCGGTCAACGTCTGTGGCAACACCATCGACGTCATCGGTCTGCTGAACCCGGCGTTCGGCAACACCTGCGTCAACGACTGACGTCACGCCGCCTCTTCGCGACCGGCCGTCCTCCCCCCGCCGGGGAGGGCGGCCGGTTCGTCTGTGGCCACGCAGGTGTGCCGCCCCGAATGGGGGTGTGGGTCAAGGCAGTCGGCGCGGGGTCCCCGGTGGACCGTCCCAGCAGGGCCGATGCCGTCGAGGGGGAGGTGGCGCGGCTGCCGGGGTCCGGGGTCGCGCGCCCGCTCGGTTGCGGAGTGCGACGACCCCTCGCACGGTGGGGTGACGGCCGCGCACACCAGCGCGGCCGGGCTGTGCGCCCCACTCGAAAGGAACCCGTATGCGTGGTCTGTCCAAGCGGCGTATCGCGTCCACCGCACTCTGCGCCACCCTCGTCCTGGGGATCGCCGCTCCGGCGGTCGCGGCCGGGCACCGAACGACCGGGGAACGCGTCACCGCGGCGTCCCTGGCCCCCGTCCCCGGCGTGGACGCGCTGCTCGCCCAGACCCGGAGTCTCAGCGGCCTCGGCGGTGTCCTCACCCCGGTCACCGAACTCCTCAACACCGCGCTCAACGCCGACAACGGCCAGCTCACCCCGGACCAGGCCGCCAAGCTCGCCGCCGCGGCGAAGATCGCCATCGGCGAGGTGAGCACCGCCGCGCCGGTCGCACCCCCCGCACCGCCCGCCCGTGACGGCGGCGACGCCGCTGCCGACGACAGAGCGCCCGCAGGCATCGCCGGCATCGAGGCGGACGCGCTCGCCGCGCTCCAGAAGTCGGTCGACGCCCTGATCGCCGCGGCCACCTCCGGCGACGCCGGCAAGGTCGCGCCCGCGGCGAACGGCGTGGTCACCGGCCTCGTCAACGTCCTGGCCGCCGCGCTCCTCGGCGGCGGGCTCCCCGCCCCCGACCTGGCCGGCCTGCCGTCCCTGCCGAGCCTGCCGGTCTCGGCACCGAGCCTCCCGGCGGCCCCCAGCGTTCCGGCGGCGCCCAGCCTGCCCGCCGCCCCCAGCCTGCCCGCCGCCCCCAGCCTCCCGGCCGCCCCCAGCCTCCCCGCGGCCCCCAGCCTCCCCGCCGCACCGAACCTCCCGGTGTCCGCGCCGAGCCTGCCGGTGTCGTAACACCACCGGGCCCCGCGCCCAACGGTCCCCCCGTGACATCCCGTCACCCACCACCACCACACCGTCACCACACCACCACCCGGGCGCCCCTCACCACGAGGGCGCCCGGCGGCGTTTCCGGTCCGCATTCCCGAGCGCCCCCCCCGTGGGTTCTTATGATTTCTGCGCAACGGAGTTTCCGTACCGGTGAAGGGTCGTTAGGCACGACGTCAGAATTCCCTGCGGCAGCCCCGGTTGCCGACGAAAGGAACCCGATGAAGTCCCTGAAGGCCGCCGCTGTCGTCGCCGGAACCCTGGCCCTCGCTGGTGCCGCCGCCCCCGCGTTCGCCCACAACACCGCCGACCTCACGCCCACCAGCCTGAACGGCGCCTGGAACACCCTCACCAGCGGACGCCTGACCGCCGCCGACGCGATGCCGCTCCAGCACCAGTCGAAGGCCCTCGACACCGAGAACAAGGGCTCCGTGCTGAACACCGTCAAGGGCACCACCGCCACCCTCAACAAGGGCGGACTCCTCGGCGGGCTCCCGCTCCAGGGCTGACCTTCGGCCGACCTTCGTACGCAATTGCCGAAAAGGGTCGATTCCATTCCCCGGGAATCGGCCCTTTCGGCATGGTGGAATTACCGCGGTCGAGCCGCCCGGCAAATTCCCCCGGACCGCCGGTACCGCACGGAAACGCGCTGTTCGACGAAAAGGCGCCCACCGTCCCTCGTTCGTGTGGCACGGCGGCACCGCGTCCCCCGGTCGGGTGAGAACACGGGCGGCGGTGTTCGGGCCCGCCGCTAGGGTCGCGCGGGTGACCACAACCACCGGCGCATCCCGCCCCTTCCACCCCGCCGACCTCGGCACGCTCGTCGTGATGGCCTGGAGCGGCGAGGCCCCCGACGGCGACATGCCCTACCTCCTCGCCTACTCCCTCGGCGACGCCGCCGACGGCCCCGACGCCACCACCGCCGCCGTCGAGCACCTGCTGACCGACAACGACCTGCCGGTCGGCGGCGATCTGGTCGACGGCAACGTCAAGCCCAGCCTCCCGGTCAGCCTGCTGGTCGAGGCCGGTACCGCCGTCGTCGCCATGCCCCACCTCAACGCCACGGTCACCCCGCCGCCGGAGTGGCTCGCCGCGGTCGCCCAGCGCGGCTACGCCTACTTCGTGTTCACCACCCGCCCCTGGCCCGAGGCCCAGCCCGGCAAGCCCGTCGAGCCCGAGGCGCTCGCCGCGTTCGCCGGCGCCGACGCGACCCTGAACGCCGCCGCCCACGTCGTCCTCCCGGCCCGCAGCCTGCGCGCCTGATGACGACCGCCGCGGGACGGCACGTCCGCACCACCGGCACCGGCACCGCCCGCGGGCTCGGCCTGCTGCTGGTGCTCACCGGCGCCGCCGGGCTGCTGGCCTCCTGGGTCATCACGCTCGACAAGTTCAAGCTCCTCGAAGACCCCGGCTTCACCCCGGGATGCAGCCTGAACCCCGTGGTGTCCTGCGGCAGCGTCATGGAGAGCGACCAGGCCGCGGCCTTCGGGTTCCCCAACCCGATGCTCGGCCTGGTCGCCTACGCCGTCGTCGTCTGTGTCGGCGTCACCCTGCTCACCGGGGCCGTCCTGCCCCGCTGGTACTGGCTGCTGTTCGAGGCGGGCGCCCTGTTCGGCGTCGGCTTCGTGACCTGGCTCCAGTTCGAGTCCCTGTACCGGATCAACGCGCTGTGCCTGTGGTGCGTCCTGGCGTGGGTCGCGACGATCACCCTTTTCTGGTACGTCACCGGATTCACCGTCCGCCACCGGCTCCTGCCCGCCCCGCGCTGGGTCCGCACCCTCTTCGAGGAGTTCACCTGGGTCGTCGTGGTGGTGCATCTCGGCATCATCGGCATGCTGATCCTCACCCGCTGGTGGGACTTCTGGACGTCCTGAGCGACGGCCCGCCCACCCACCGGACCGACTATCCCCCCGTCCCACAACTGCGGCACCCGGGGGAATTGTGCGCTCGTCGCGCGGCCGGAATCGTTGGGCCCTGCGGACGTCGATCCCAGGAACCGAGTCGAAGGACCGTAGCTGACATGAAGCCCCGCACCCGAGGAACCCTCGCCGCCGTCGTCACCGGGATGGCCGCCGCCATGGGCGCCGCCTCCCCCGCGGCGGCGGCCGGGACGGTTCCCGTACCCGTGCCGCTGGACGGCGTCGAGCACTCCCTCAACATGGAGATGCCGACCATCGCCGCCGAACTCCCGCTGCCGGTGCCGGGCGCCCCCGACGGCCCCCGCTATGTCGAGGGCCGGCTGCTCCCCGACCGCGCCCTGCCGCAATTGCCTGTCAGCACCGGTCTGCCCGGCGCCAACGTACGCGCCCCGCTGCCGCGCCTCCTCGGCGACCGGTTCGACCATGTCGCCGTCCAGGCCCCGGCCGCCGACGTCCGGGCCCTCGCCCCCGGCCTGGCCGTGGACGCCCCGCTGACCGCCCCCAACCCCGACAACTTCGGCCTCCCCGACCTCAAGCTCCCCCAGGCGGGCGTCCTCGCCCCGATGCTCCGCACGGTCCCGGGCGCCGACATCGTGATGGGCCCCGGCCTCTGAGTCACCCCCCCCGCCCGCCCGACCGGCCCCGTGGACGGTGACCGGGTGGCCCCTTGTGCGGTTAGCGGTAGCGACACAGCGCAACCGGACAACGCACGAGGAGGACACGATGGTCGTCAGGGTCGGTGGGCCAGTGGGCCGGGCCGGGCAGGGGGCGGTGGCAAGACCGGGGCAGAGGTGGCGCGGGCGGCGGGAGCTGATGCGGGGGCTGCTCGGGTCGGCCGCCGCGCTGGCCGTCGCACCGCTGGTGGCCGCCTCCCGGCCCGCCCGGCAGGCCGATCCGCCACCGGACCTCGCCTTCGACGAGATCCACCGGGGCCGCCGGATCACCGGCGCCCGCACCGCAGCCACCGCCGCCACCACCGTGGCCGGCGCGCTCGCCGCCGAGCGGTGGGACATCACCGTCGACGGCCGCCCGCTGCCGCTGATGCGCCGGGCCGACGGCGGCTGGCTGAGCATGGTCGACCACTACCGCTCGTACAGCACGCCTCTGGACGCGGCCCGCGCCGCCGTCGACGCGCTCGGACCCGGGGAGCAGCTGCGGGAGACGGCCACGGCACATCGAGGGGGGCACCATGGCGTACACGCGTAAGGACGTCAGCACGCTGACCGCCGCCGAGAAGCGGCGGTTCGTGAACGCGCTGCTGGAGCTGAAACGGCGGGGCGAGTACGACGAGTTCGTGCGGGTCCACATCGAGTACTACGTCTCCGACGGCGAGGGGGGACTGCGTACGGCACACATGGCGCCCTCCTTCCTGCCCTGGCACCGGCGGTTCCTGCTGGACCTGGAGGAGGCGCTGCGCCGGATCGACTCCTCGGTGACGGTGCCGTACTGGGACTGGACGCGGGAGCGGAGCGCGACGGCGCTGCCCTGGAGCGCGGATCTGCTCGGCGGGAACGGGCGGTCGGGCGACCGGCAGGTGACACAGGGCCCGTTCGCGTACGCGGAGGGCGGGTGGACCCTCAGGGAGGGCGTCACCGACGCCGAGTACCTCACCCGGGACCTGGGCCGGGCCAAGGACCCGATCGAGCTGCCGACGCAGAGCGATGTGGAGTGGGCGATGAAGGACGCCGAGTACGACGTCTCGCCGTGGAACTCCACCTCCGCGAAGGGGTTCCGGAACAAGCTGGAGGGGTGGGGGACCGGCCGGGGCGCCGTCTCCTGGCGCAATCACAACCGGGTCCATCGCTGGGTCGGCGGGGTGATGCTCGGCGGCGCCTCCGTCAACGACCCGGTGTTCTGGCTGCACCACGCCTACGTCGATCTGCTCTGGTCGCGCTGGCAGCAGCGGCACCGGACGCACCGCTACCTCCCCGACAGGCCGCCCGCGCCGGGCACCGACCAGCACGGCCGGATCGTCGCCCGCCACGAGAAGCTGCCGCCCTGGGACGTGACCCCCGATCAGCTGGAGGAGGTCGGGGAGATCTACCGGTACGCCTGACACCGGAGCACCGGGAACGCGAGCACCGGGAATGCGAGTACCGGGAATCGTCGTACCGGGAATCGTCGTACCGGAACAGGGGAGAGCCCCGGCGCTCGGAGGTGCCGGGGCTCTCAGCTGTCCGTCGTCGTACGGCCCGGGGACCGCAGTGCCGGACGGGTGGGCTCAGCGGCCGTAGCCGCCGCCGTAGCCGCCGCCGCGGTGGCCGTGGTCGCTGACGTTGGCGCAGGTGTTGCCGAAGGCCGGGTTCAGCAGGCCGACGACGTTGATGGTGTTGCCACACACGTTGACCGGAACGTGCACCGGGACCTGGATCAGGTTGCCCGACAGCACGCCGGGCGAGCCGACGGCCGCGCCTCCGGCGCCCGCGTCCGCCATGGCCATGCCGGTTCCGCCGAGGACCACGGCACCCGCGCCGAGGGCGACTCCGGCTGCCTTCGCGATGCGAGACATCACGTTCTCCTTATTGACTGGGTGAGCACGGAGGCAGGACTCGCCGCCGCACGCTCCTTCAACGCCGGGGGCGGGAGCGGGTCACGGTGCGTGAGAGGGGATCACCCTTTCCGAACGCGCCCGGGGCGGATACGGCGGTCAGGGCAGCCGGCGCAGCGGGGCGCCCGCGAGGTAGGCCCGGATGTTCTCCACGGCCTGGCCGTAGTACGTGGCGTAGTTGGCGCGCGAGACATAGCCCAGGTGGGGGGTGGCGAGCAGCCGGGGGGCGGTGCGGAGGGGGTGGCCGGCGGGGAGCGGTTCGATGTCGAAGACGTCGAGTGCGGCGCCCGCGATCCGGCCCGCGTGCAGGGCGGCGAGCAGGGCGTCCTGGTCGACGATGGCCGCGCGGGAGGTGTTGATCAGATAGGCGGTCGGCTTCAGCCGGGCGAGTTCGGCGGCGCCCAGCAGGTTCCGGGTGCGGTCGCCGAGGACCAGATGGACGGAGACGAAGTCGCTGGTGGTGAGGAGGTCGTCGAGGGAGGGGGCGAGGGTGACGCCGACCTCGTCCGTACGGTCCCGGGTGAGGTGCCGGCTCCAGGCGGTCACCTCCATGCCGAAGGCCCGGCCGATCCGGGCCACCTGGGTGCCGATCTTGCCGAGGCCGAGCAGGCCCAGGCGGCGGCCGTGCAGATCGGCGCCGACCGTGGACTGCCAGGGGCCGCCCGTGCGCAGGGAGCCGTACTCGACGGTCAGTCCGCGCGCCAGGCCCAGCAGCAGCGCCCAGGTCAGCTCGACGGGCGGGGTGGACGAGCTGGCCGTGCCGCACACGGTCACGCCGTGCCGCTCGGCGGCGGTGTAGTCGATGACCGTGTTGCGCATCCCGGAGGCGATCAGCAGCCGCAGCCGGGGCAGCCGGGCGAGGACGGAGCCGGGGAACGGGACGCGTTCGCGCAGGGTGACGACGATCTCGAAGTCGGCGAGCGCGGCCACGAGGCTGTCCTCGTCCGTGAAGTGCTCATGGAACGGCACGGTCTCGACCTGACCGGCGAGCGCCGACCAGTCGGCCACCTCGGTGGCGATGCCCTGGAAGTCATCGAGCAGAGCGCAGCGCAGCAGCGGGCGCACGGGTGCCTCCCTTGATCGGGTCGCGGTGTCCAGCGGACTCTCCGGGTTCCGCGCGTGTCGACCGCGAGGGCGATGATAGCTTGAAGTGGAGAAAGATTCTCCAGTTACCCGGGGGTTCGGATGGCCGTGCCGACCGTGCTGGGTGGTGGGTCGGGGCGGAGATCTTCAGGAGGTCGCGAACGCTGCCGGGGCGGTGGACCATGAGCCTGAGGAGGGCGGGACGAAGGCTCATGGCCGTCACCCTAACTTGTGTCACTCCCCTGTTGGCAGGTCGAGAATCACCTATAGAGGGCTGAGGGCAGGCATCGTGGGCTATGTGCGCGGGTTCATCCCCTGGATCGTCTCGGGCTGTGTCTCCGCCTGGGACTGGCGCTGGGGCGCGGTGGCGGGTCTCGTCACCGGATTGCTGCTGTTCGTGCGGGAGCGGCGGCGCCAGGTGCCCGCCGACGCGCTGGTGCTGGAGGCCAGCAGCGTCCTGTTCTTCCTCGTCATCGGGGTGTATGCCTTCGCCGCCCCCGGCTCCCCGGCCGAGCGCTGGTACGGCGTGCTCTCCTTCGGCTGGCTGGCCGGCACCGCCTGGGGCAGCCTCGCCGTGCGGCATCCCTTCACCCTGGGCATCGCCCGGCGCCAGACTCCCGAGGAGTACTGGAACCGCCCCGGCTTCGTCGCCGTCAACAATGTCATCACCGCCGTCTGGGCGGCCGGGTTCACGTTCATCCTGCTCGCGCTGATCGTCTGCGAGCTGACCGGCGCCCCGGGATGGGTCGGCTGGGCCGCCCGTATCGCGGGCCTGGTCGCCCCGGCGGTCTTCACCAAGGTCTATCCCGCACGTGTCCGGGCCCGTACGGCTGCCCTCGAAGCCCGGTCGGCCGACACCGGCTGACCGGTCGTCCAGCGCCAGCACACCCATGGAGCACTCGTGAGTACAGACAGCACTTCCGTGCCGCCCCACCTCGCCGGGAACTTCGCCCCCGTGACGGACGAGGTCACGCTCACCGAACTGGAGGTGACCGGGGCCGTGCCGCCCGAGCTGACCGGCTGGTATCTGCGCAACGGCCCCAACCCGCACGAGGCGGCCTCCGCGCACTGGTTCACCGGCGACGGCATGGTGCACGGCATCCGGCTCGACGGCGGCACGGCCCGCTCGTACCGCAACCGCTGGGTACGCACCCCGACCTTCGAGTCCGGCGTCACCGTGTACGGCCCCGACGGCACGATGAACCTCGCCGCGGGCAAGGCCAACACCCATGTCATCCGGCACGCCGGGCGCACCCTCGCCCTGGTGGAGACGTCCTTCCCCTACGAGCTGAGCCACGCGGCGGGCAGCGAACTCGACACCCTCGGCGCCCATGACTTCGGCGGCCGGCTGCACACCCCCATGACCGCCCACCCCAAGACCTGCCCGGTCACCGGCGAACTGCACTTCTTCGGGTACGGGGGGACGGCGCCGCCCTATCTGACCTATCACCGCGCCGACGCCGACGGCGAGCTGACCGTGAGCCGGCCCGTCGACGTGCCCGCTCACACGATGATGCACGACTTCCATCTCACCCGGAATCACGTGGTGTTCATGGACCTCCCGGCCGTCTTCAGTGCCGAGCGGGCCGTCTCCCCGGACGGCGGTATGCCCTTCGTCTGGTCCGACACCTACGGTGCCCGCCTCGGCGTACTGCGCCGCGACGACCCGCACGGCACCGTCCGGTGGTTCGACATCGACCCCTGCTATGTCTTCCACTCCCTCAACGCCCATGAGGAGCGCGACGGACAGCGCCTGGTCCTGCTCGGCATGCGCTACCCGGGGCTGGAGGACGGCGTCCATGTCCCGTCCCCGCCGCTCCTGTGGCGCTGGACGGTGGATCTGGCCACCGGCACGCTGACCGAGGAGCAACTGGACGACCACTCCGGGGAATTCCCCCGCGTCGACGACCGGCTCATCGGCCTGCCCGCCGACTTCGGCTACGCCGCCACCGCCCCGCTCCCGGAACTCGCCCGCTACGAACCGGGCGTCACCGGTCTCGCGATCCACCGCTACGACCTGCGCGGAGCCGGTGTCAGCAGCCACCGCTTCGCCCCCGGACGCCAGCCCGGCGAGCCCGTCTTCGCACCCGCCGACGACCGGCCCGGCGGCCCCGGCTGGCTCCTCACCTTCGTCTACGACGCCACCACCGACCGCAGCGACCTGGTGATCCTCGACGCCGACCACCTCACCGGCGAGCCCGTGGCCACCGTCCATCTCCCCCGCCGGGTACCGGCCGGCTTCCACGGCAGCTGGCTGCCGGACGTCTGACCGACCCGCCCCCCTTGGTCCACCCCGACCGACTCACGCTCTCGCCCGGGCGGGGGGCACGCGCGCGGGCGCGAGACCCCATGACGGCCAGGTGCTGGAAGGAATCTCCTGATGGTTCGTGATACGGCCGACTCCGCGCCGCCCGACGACGCGGACCTGACCCGGGCCGCCCAGGCGGGCGAGGTCGCCGCGCTGGGCCAGCTCCTTGAGCGGCACCGGGCGGGCATGCGGGCCGTCGCGCTGAGCGTGCTGGGCCCGGGTGCCGATGTCGACGATGTGATGCAGGACGCGGCACTGACCGCGCTGCGGCGGATCGGTGACGTACGGGACCCGGCGGCCGTGGGCGCCTGGCTGCGGATGATCGTGCGCAACGCCGGCCGGTCCGTGCTGCGCGAGGCGCTGGCGCTGCGGCCGGGGGGCGGGGGGGGGGGGGGGCCGGCCGCCCCCCGCCGACCCCCCCCGCCCGGGGGGGTGGGCACCCCCCCCCCCCGC
>NZ_JBHYUG010000030.1:78944-81920 GCF_042749375.1 Streptomyces sp. NPDC059477
TGGACGAGGTGCACCTGCCGTCCACGGACATCGGCCCGGAGCAGTGGCTGGAGCGCACCGCCCTGCGCGACTGGGTGTGGGAGGCGCTGGAGGAGCTGTCCCCGGTGCTGCGGATGCCGCTGGTGCTGCGGCACTTCGCCGGCGGGGTGACGTCGCACGAGCAGATGCCGTACGAGCGCATAGAGGACGCGTGCGGTGTGCCGGTCGGGACGGTGCGCAGCCGGCTCAGCCAGGGCCGGGCCAAGCTCGCCACCGCCCTCGCCGCCACCGCCGACGCCCCGCACGGGGACGCCGAACAGCGGGTGCGGGCCAGCCGCAACGAGGCGCGGCGGATGCTGGCCGCCGCGAGGGAGCGGTCCCATGGACCGGCCGACCGGCCGCGCGGGCGTCCTGAAGTCGCTGTCACTTCACCCGCTGTTCACCGGGCGGCGTTAACCGTCGTCATGCGCCGACCTCAGGGATTGCCTGCCTAGGCCATTTGAGCGAAGCGGTGGCGGACGGTGAGATCTAGTCTGTATCCCGGCTGGCAGGACTCACAGACGACAGGGGGGAGCCGGCACATGAGCACCGTGACGAACATCGTCCTCGTGCACGGAGGGTTCGTGGACGGTTCAGGATGGTGGGGGGTGCACGAGCGGCTGGTCGACGACGGGTACCACGTCAGCATCGTGCAGAACCCCACCCAGTCGCTCACCGACGACGTGGCGGCGGCCTTACGGGTCATCGCCCAGCAGGACGGGCCGGTGGTCCTCGTCGGGCACTCCTACGGCGGGGTCGTCATCACCGAGGCGGGGCGCCATCCCAAGGTCTCCGCGCTCGTCTACATCGCGGCGTTCGCGCCGAAGCGGGGGGAGTCGGTGAACTCCCTGATCTCCGATCCGCCGCCCGGGGCGCCCGCCGCGCCGCTGCTGCCGCCGCAGAACGGGTTCCTGTTCCTCGACCGTGAGCACTTCCGGGCCGCGTTCGCCGACGATCTGCCCGCGGCGCAGGCCCGGTTCATGGCCGACTCCCAGGTGCCGTGGGGGGTGGAGGCGCTCAACGGGGCGGTGGGTGAACCGGCGTGGGAGACGAAGCCGACGTGGTATCTCGTCGCCGCCGACGATCGGATGATCCCGCCGCTGGCCCAGCGGGCGATGGCCGAGCGGGCGGGGGCGACGGTGGCGGAGGCGCCGGGGAGCCATGCGATCTATGTTTCTCAGCCGGACGCGGTTGTTGATCTGATCAAGCAGGCGGCGTCTGCGGCGCCCTGAGTGCCGGGGGCACCTTGAGTGCCGGGGGCGCCTTGGGGGTGCGGTGGGGATTCGGGGTGCGGGTGGAGTGTGGCTGGTCGCGCCCACGCGGCGGAGCCGCATGTTGATACGGCCCCGCGCCCCTCAGGGCGATGCGGTTGGCGTGTCTTGAAGGTGGGCCGTGACCTCTCACGGGTGGGCGGGGCGGGCGGTTTGCTTCCTGCCCCGTACGCGCGTCATCGGATGATGCGGGCCGTTGCCTTTCCTGCCTCGGTTTGGGCTTTTTGGCGGTCCACCTGGGTGGGTTCGCCGTTGGTCACCACGTGGTCGCCCGCGACCCAGACGTCTGTGATGGCTCGGGAGCCCGCTGCCCACATCAGGTTGGCGATCAGGTGGGTGTCGGTGATCTCCAGGCCCGCGGTGAAGTGGGGGCCGTCGACGGAGACATGGGCCAGGTCGGCCCAGTTGCCCTCGCGCAGGCTGCCGATGTCCGTACGGCCCAGGGCCGCCGCGCCCGCCGAGGTGGCCAGCAGGAACGCGTCCGCCGCGCCCAGGGCCATCGGGTCGGCGGCGGCGAGCCGGGCGAACATCATCGCCAGCCGGGCCTCCTCCCACAGATCGAGGTCGTCGTTGCTGGCGGGCCCGTCGGTGCCCAGCCCGACGGCGACCGAGGCGGCCCGCAGCGCGCCGAGCCGCGCGGTGCCGGAGGCGAGCTTGGCGTTGGACCCGGGGCAGTGCGCCACCCCGGCGCCGGACCCGGCCAGCGTCGCGATGTCCTCGTCGGACAGATGCACGGCGTGCGCCGCCAGCAGCCGCCCGTCCAGCAGCCCGGTCTGCTTGAGGAGCTGGGGTACGGAGCCGTACCGCTCGCGGGTCGCGGTGTCCTCGGCGAGGGTCTCGGCGACATGGATGTGCACCAGCGCGCCGCGCCGCGCGGCTTCTTCCGCCGTGTGCCGCAGCGCCTCGGGCGGCAGGGTGTACGTGGAGTGCGGGCCGTAGCAGAGTTCGACGCGTTCGCCGGGGCCGAAGCGCAGTCCGTCGGCGTCGATCCACCGGCCGATCGCGTCGATGTCGCCGCGCCAGTCGCCGCCGGGCCGGTCGAAGTAGGCGGGCGCTATCAGGGTGCGGCTGCCCGCCTCAAGGGCCGCGTCGGCGACCTGCTCGGCGTGCGCGTACATCTCGGCGCTGGTCGTCACCCCGTACCGGAGCATCTCGACACAGCCGAGCAGCATGCCCGCGCGGGCGTCGGCCGGGGTCATCCGGGCCTCGGCGGGCCAGATGACCTCCTGGAGCCAGCGCAGCAGCGGCAGATCCCCGCCCAGGCCGCGCAGCAGGGTCATCGGGGAGTGCGCGTGGGCGTTGACCAGTCCGGGGACGAGGATGCCGGTCAGCCGGGTGCGGGGGGTGTGGTGGGGGAGAGCGGGGGCGGTGCGGGCCGGGCCGCAGTAGGTGATCCTGCCGTCCGCGCCCACATCGACGGCCGCGTCCCTGAGCACGGAGCAGGACGGGTCGGCGGGCAGGACGACGGGGGCGAGATAGCGATGTGGCGTGCGCATAGGAGGCGGTTCATCCCGTGGGTGAGGGCCGGCCTGTGGGGGGCCGGGGGCGGGCGGTGCGGAAGTCAGTCAACAACGTCCGTCGGGAAGGCCCTCACCGGGGCGGGTCGTGGGGGGCGCGGCGCCCCCCCCGGCCGGGCGGCGCGCGGGGGGGGGGGCGGGGGGGGGCCGCGCCCGCCCGGCGCCCCGGG
>NZ_JBHYUG010000030.1:81930-87390 GCF_042749375.1 Streptomyces sp. NPDC059477
GTACTCACTCAAACACCGCCCTCGGGCACGCCCCACCCGGGGGGGGTCGTTACGGCCAATGGGGCCCGCGCCACGGGGCGGTATCGCGGGGGGGGGGGGGGGGCACGCCCACCACGGACGGCACAGGGGCCGCCGAGTTCACCCCCGGGAGGCGTGATCTCGCCTATGGGGGAAGGGAGTTGCTCCGCTCACGCCGGATGAGGGTTGCTCCGGTCAGGCGGGACGGGAGCTGCTCCGGTCACATGGGGGCGGGAGCTAGTCACCCCGCAGGTCCTTCACCCGCTTCAGTTTGCCCAGGGAGCGCTCCAGGGTCTCCGGGTCGACCACCGAGACGTCCACGCTGACCCCGATCGCGTCCTTGATGCCCCGCGCGATGTCCTTCCCGGCGCTCTCCCGTCGGGCGGTGTCGCTGGTGGGCCGGGCCTCGACCCGTACCGTCATGTGGTCCATCCGGCCCCGGCGGCTCAACTGGATCTGGAAGTGCGGGGCCACGGCGGGCGTGCGCAGCACGATCTCCTCGATCTGGCTGGGGAAGACATTCACCCCACGCAGGATGATCATGTCGTCGCAGCGGCCGGTGATCTTCTCGATCCGGCGGAACCCGGGGCGCGCGGTGCCGGGCAGCAGCCGGGTCAGATCCCGGGTGCGGTACCGGATGATCGGCAGCGCCTCCTTGGTGAGCGAGGTGAACACCAGCTCACCGCTGTCGCCGTCGGCCAACACCGCGTCGGAGAACGGGTCCACGATCTCCGGGTAGAAGTGGTCCTCCCACACATGCAGCCCGTCCTTGGTGTCCACGCACTCCTGCGCGACCCCGGGGCCGATCACCTCCGACAGCCCGTATATGTCCACCGCGTGGATGTCCAGGCGCTCCTCTATCTCCCGGCGCATCTCCTCCGTCCAGGGCTCGGCGCCGAAGATGCCGACCTTCAGGGAGGTGGTCCGCGGGTCGATGCCCTGGCGCTCGAACTCGTCCAGCAGCGTGAGCATGTAGGACGGGGTGACCATGATGATCTCGGGGCGGAAGTCCTGGATGATCTGGACCTGGCGCGCGGTCATGCCGCCGGACGCGGGGATCACCGTACAGCCCGCTCGTTCGGCGCCGTAGTGCGCGCCCAGGCCGCCGGTGAACAGGCCGTAGCCGTACGACACATGGACCTTGTGGCCGGGGCGGCCCCCCGCGGCGCGGATCGAGCGGGCGACCACGTCGGCCCACACCGACAGGTCGTGCTCGGTGTAGCCGACGACCGTCGGGCGGCCCGTGGTGCCACTGGACGCGTGCACCCGGCGCACCCGCTCCATCGGCACGGCGAACATGCCGAAGGGGTACGTGTCGCGCAGATCGGCCTTGGTGGTGAACGGGAAGCGGGCGAGGTCGTCCAGGGCGCGGCAGTCCCCGGGAGCCACCCCGGCCGCGTCGAACTTCTTCCGGTACAGCTCCACATTGTCGTAGGCGTGGCGCAGGGTGGCGCGCAGCCGGGTCAGCTGGAGGGCGCGCACCTCCTCGCGGGACAGCCGCTCGGCGTCGTCCAGCAACGCCTCGGGGAGGGGGTCGCCCCGGCGGGGTGTGGCCGTGTCCCGGTCGGGTCGGCCCGGCCCGCCGGTGGTCGCCCGCGCGGTCATTTCGCTGCTCATCGCGGCTCCTCGTGCTGCTCTGCGCGGAGGGTCCGGCTGCGGCCCCGGAACTCCGCGATCACATCGTCTCCCCGTGTGTCCCCCCGCACGACCGTCACGTCGTAGATACCGCTCCGTCCGAAGCGGGTGCGTTCGCGTGCGGTGGCCACCAGGACATCGCCCTCGTAGGCGGGTGCGACGAAGTCGATGTCGGCGGCGGCGGCGACCGTCACCGGGCCGTCGCTGTTGCAGGCGCAGGCGAACGCGGTGTCGGCGAGCAGGAAGACATAGCCGCCGTGCGCGATCCGGTGGCCGTTGACCTGGGCGGCGGTCACCGTCATCCGTGCCACGGCGGTTCCGTCGCCGTGCTCCAGCAGCTCGATCCCGAGCCGGCGTGACGCCGCGTCCGCGGCGAACATCGCCTCGACCGGACCGGGGGGCGACTCGGTCGCGTCGGATACCTGGGATGTCATCTCCACCACCTTGTGGAACCCACCTTGTGAACCGTCTCGTGAACCGTCTCGTGAACCCGTCTTGTGAACCGACCGAACATTCGGTTAGCGTGCGGCGTGGTCAAGTAATCCAGCAAGACCCCGGTCTGTCAAGGCATCCGCCGAGGGGTGCTCTGGTGGAGCCGGCCCCCTGTCGTAGCCCTGTCCCAGTGGAGGAGCCTGCCGATGCCCGACGTCTATCTGGTGGACGGGGCCCGCACCCCGCAGGGCCGCTACGGCGGTGCCCTGGCCGCCGTACGCCCCGACGATCTCGCCGCCCTGGTCCTCAAGGAGGCCGTCCGCCGCGCCGGGGTTCCCGGGGAAGCCGTGGACGAGGTGATCCTGGGCGCCGCCAACCAGGCCGGTGAGGACAACCGGGACGTGGCGCGGATGGCCGTACTGCTCGCCGGGCTGCCGCACACCGTCCCCGGCTACACCGTCAACCGGCTGTGCGCCTCCGGCCTCACCGCGGTCGCCTCCGCCGCGCAGACGATCCGCGCGGGCGAGGCGGAGGTGGTGGTCGCCGGGGGAGTGGAGTCCATGACCCGCGCCCCCTGGGTCATGGAGAAGCCCGGCACGCCCTGGGCCAAGCCCGGGCAGACCCATGACACCGCGCTCGGCTGGCGCTTCACCAACCCGCGCTTCACCGCCGCCGACCGCGAGGTGGCGGCCGATGCCGGGCCGGAGACGCTCAAGTACACGCTGACCATGGGCGAGACCGCCGAGGAGATCGCCGCCCTGGACGGCATCACCCGCGCCGAGTCCGACGCCTTCGCCCTGCGCAGCCATCAGCGGGCCGTCGCCGCGCGGGAGGCCGGTCACTTCGACCGGGAGATCGTGCCGGTGCCGGTCGAGGGCGGTGAGGTGACCCGCGACGAGGGGCCCCGCCCCGGCACCACCCTGGAGAAGCTGGGCGCCCTGCGGACCGTCTTCCGCGCGGACGGCATCGTCACCGCGGGCTCGTCCTCACCGCTGTCCGACGGGGCCGCCGCGCTGGTGGTGGCGAGCGAGGAGGCGGTGCGCCGGTACGGGCTGACCCCCCGCGCCCGGATCGTGGCCTCGGCGTCCGCCGGGGTGCGGCCGAACGTGATGGGCCTCGGCCCGGTCCCGGCCACCGAGAAGGCGTTGACCCGGGCCGGGTGGCGGGCGGGCGATCTGGACGCGGTCGAGCTGAACGAGGCGTTCGCCGCGCAGGCCCTCGCCGTGATCCGCCGCCTCAAGCTGGACGAGGAGAAGGTCAACGCCGACGGCGGGGCCATCGCGCTGGGCCATCCCCTCGGCTGCTCCGGCGCCCGCATCCTGCTGACCCTGCTGGGCCGCCTGGAGCGCGAGAACGGCCACCGCGGCCTGGCCACGCTGTGCGTCGGTGTGGGGCAGGGCGTGGCGCTGCTGGTGGAGACGGTGTGAGTGTGAGTGACCGGGTCGGGGATGGGGTGGCAGTCGGGGTGGCACATGGGGTGGGTGACGGTGTGAGTCATGGGACGGGTACGGCGTCGTACGGCACCCTGCGGGTCGAGGAGCGGGACGACCGGGTGGTCGTCACCCTGTGCCGGCCCGAGGCGCGCAACGCCATCAGCGGGCGGATGATCGCCGAGCTGCACGCGGTGTGCGACCTGCTGGAGCGTGACCCCCGGCTGCTGCTGCTCACCGGGCACGGCGGGGTCTTCGCGGGCGGCGCCGACATCGCGGAGCTGCTGGAACGCGGCCGGGAACAGGCGCTGGAGGGCATCAACAGCCGGCTGTTCGAGCGGGTCAGGCGGCTGCCCATGCCGACGCTCGCCGCCGTCGACGGCTGGGCGCTGGGCGGCGGCGCCGAACTGGCGTACGCCTGTGATCTGCGGATCGCCGGGCCCGGCGCCGTGTTCGGCAACCCCGAGCCCGGCCTCGGCATCATCGCCGCGGCCGGTGCCTGCTGGCGGCTGCCCGAACTGGTCGGCGAGTCGCTCGCCAAGCAGGTCCTGCTGGCCGGGCGCACCCTGGACGCCGCGCAGGCGCACGCGGCGGGCCTGGTCATGGACGTCGTACCGGCCGGGGAGCTGCTGGAGCGGGCGCACGAGGTGCTGGACCGGATGGCCCGCTCCTCCGCGCTCGCGCTGCGGCTGACCAAGCTGGTCGTGGACGCGCCGGGGGCGCATCCGGTGGCCGACGACCTGGCGCAGGCGGTGCTGTTCGAGGGACGGGACAAGAGGGACCGGATGACGCGCTTTCTGGAGAAGAAGTCGGTGGAGAAGAAGTCGGTGGAGAAGAACCTTCCGGGGGCGAACCCTCCGGCGACGAACCCTCCGGGGATGAACACTTCGGGGATGAATCCTTCGGGGGAGCAGAGGAGCCGGGTATGACAGGGGCGCCCAGGACCGTGGGGGTTCTCGGCGGCGGTCGGATGGGCGCCGGGATCGCCCAGTCCTTCGCCGCCGCCGGATCGGTGGTGACGGTGGTGGAGAGCGGCGAGGAGGCCGCCGCGGCGGCGCTGGAGCGGATCGGCGCGAGTCTGCGGCGGGCGGCGGGGCGCGGGCATCTCGCCGAGCCCGCCGAGCGGGTGCTGGGGCGGGTGCGGCTGGTGCACAGCCCGGCCGCCCTGGATCCGGACGTCGAACTGGTCGTGGAGGCGGTGCCCGAGGACGCGGGGCTCAAGGCGCGGCTGCTCGTCGCCGTCGAGGAGGCGGTGGGGGACGCGACCGTTCTCGCCACCAACACCAGTTCGCTGTCCGTCACCGATCTCGCCGCGGCGCTGCGGCGGCCCGAGCGGTTCCTGGGCATGCACTTCTTCAATCCGGTGCCGGCCTCCGCGCTGGTCGAGATCGTGGTCGCGCCCGACAGCGCCGAGCGGGTCGTGAAGGCGGCGCTGGGCTGGACCGAGGCGCTCGGCAAGCAGGACGTGGTGGTCAAGGACTCCCCGGGCTTCGCCAGCAGCCGGCTGGGGCTCGTGCTGGGGCTGGAGGCCATCCGGATGGTCGAGGAGGGGGTCGCGTCGCCCGAGGCCATCGACGACGCGATGCGGCTCGGGTACCGGCATCCGATGGGGCCGCTGCGGCTGACCGACCTGGTGGGGCTGGATGTGCGGCTCGCCATCGCGGAGTATCTGCACGGGGCGCTGGGTGAGCGGTTCGCTCCGCCGGGGTTGTTGCGGGAGAAGGTGGCTCGGGGGGAGCTGGGGCGGAAGGCGGGGAGGGGGTTTTATGCGTGGTGATGCCGGGTGACGCCTGGTGATGCCGGGTGATGTCTGGTGACGGGGGTGGGGTGCGGGAGCGGGTGCCGGGTTGGTGTTCGGTGGGCGGGTTCGCGTCTCGTCGTGGCTGGTCGCGCAGTTCCCCGCGCCCCTGAAAGGCGCCTGCGTCCACGCCCGTCTTCTCAGGGG
>NZ_JBHYUG010000031.1:0-5314 GCF_042749375.1 Streptomyces sp. NPDC059477
CCTGTGTGTCTCTGGGCCCGACTCCGCCGGCCGCGGCGGGGGGGCGCCCCCCGGGGGCCCCGAAGGCTCAGACCCTCATCGGGCGAGGCCCAACGTCACTTGTTGATGCAGGTGTTGCCGAAGGCGGGGTTCAGCAGCCCGATCACCGAGATCGTGTTGCCGCAGACGTTCACCGGGACGTGCACCGGCACCTGGATGACGTTGCCGGAGACGACGCCCGGGGAGTGCACGGCGGCACCCTGGGCACCGGAGTCCGCAACGGCCAGGCCCGCGCCCGCGAGAACCAGCCCACCAGTGGCAGCCGCAGCGGCGACGACCTTCTTGATCATTATTCCTCCTTGTTGGCAAAAGCGATCCCATAGCCACGGACCGCAACACCAGTAACGAGGGACACGGATTAGGGCTACGACCTGATGAGCGCATTCACTCGTCCCGGTGATCGCCGCACAGGCGGACGAATAACCGCCGGATGCCGCCGGATGCCGCGGGGGCCGCTCAGGACGCGTCGATGAAGCGGTCCAGCACCCGCACGCCGAACTTCAGGCCCTCCACCGGTACCCGCTCGTCCACGCCGTGGAACATGCCCGCGAAGTCCAGCTCCGGCGGCAGTTTCAGCGGGGCAAAGCCGAAGCAGCGGATGCCGAGGTCGTCGAAGGACTTGGCGTCGGTGCCGCCGGAGAGCATGTAGGGCACCGCGCGGGCGATCGGGTCCTCGGCGCCGAGCGCGGTCTGCATGGCGTCGACGAGCTTGCCGTCGAAGTCGGTCTCCAGCGCCTTGTCGCCGTGCACGTCCTCGCGCCGGACGCGCGGGCCGAGGATGCGGTCGAGGTCGGCGAGGAACTCCTGCTCGTAGCCGGGCAGGAACCGGCCGTCGACATGGGCGGTGGCCTGGCCGGGGATGACATTGACCTTGTAGCCGGCGCCGAGCATGGTGGGCGCCGCCGAGTTGCGGAGGGTGGCGCCGACCATCTTGGCGATGCCGCCGAGCTTGGCGAGCGTCTCGTCCATGTTCTCGGGGTCGAGTTCGGTGCCGAGCGCGTCGGACAGCTCGTCCAGGAAGGACCGTACGGTCTTGGTGACGCGGACCGGCCAGGTGTGGCGGCCGAGGCGGCCGACGGCCTCGCACAGCTCGGTGATGGCGTTGTCGTCGTTGGTCATCGAGCCGTGGCCGGCCGTGCCGTCGACGGTGAGCCGCATCCAGTGCATGCCCTTCTGGGCGGTCTCCACCAGATACAGCCGCAGCTTCTCGTTGACGGTGAAGGAGAACCCGCCGACCTCGCCGATCCCCTCGGTGACCCCCTCGAACAGCTCGGGGTGCTTGTCGACCAGGAAGCGGGCGCCGTAGGTGCCGCCGGCCTCCTCGTCGGCGAGGAAGGCGAGCACGATGTCGCGCGGGGGCTTGCGCCCGGTGCGCAGCCGGTCGCGGACGACCGCGAGGGTCATCGCGTCCATGTCCTTCATGTCGACCGCGCCGCGGCCCCACACGCATCCGTCGGCGATCTCGCCGGAGAACGGGTCGTGGGTCCAGTCGGCCGCGTTGGCGGGCACGACGTCGGTGTGGCCGTGGATCAGGAGCGCGGGCCGGGACGGGTCCTCGCCCTCGATCCGGGCGACCGTGGAGGCGCGGCCCTTGTGGGACTCGAAGATCTTGGGTTCGAGCCCGACCTCGGCGAGCTTCTCGGCGACGTACTCGGCCGCCGCCCGCTCCCCCGGCCCGGAGTGGTCGCCGTAATTGCTGGTGTCGATCCGGATCAGTTCACGGCAGAGATCGACGACCTCGTCCTCGCCGGTGACGCCGCCCGCGGTGCCCGTCTGGCTCACGCTGTTCCTCCCGCTGTAGCTGCTGGCAGTCCCCCACATCCTCTCTCCCCGCGGCCCCGGCCCCAAGAGCGGTCCCGGTCCGTCACACGTCGTTCACGTGGCCGGGGGTGTGATCGGACACGCTCGAAAGCCTGGTAATGTTTACGTCGTCGCCGCGAGGGAAACCCCGCGCGAAAGACACCTTGTCCGGGTGGCGGAATGGCAGACGCGCTAGCTTGAGGTGCTAGTGCCCTTTATCGGGCGTGGGGGTTCAAGTCCCCCCTCGGACACCAGCTGAGACCCCTGTTCATCAGGGGTTTCTTGCATTTCCGGGCTGTGGCGTGACCGGCCACGTGACCGACAGCCGGGAGATTCCCCAGGTCAGGCCAGGATGGTGTCGGACGTTGACGGAGACCTCTACGGGGTTCTCTCCAGCCTCCGGAGAATTGGTCACCCACTGTGGCGCCAGTTGTTTATCTGGAAGTTGTCGGGGAGATGCAGACAGTTACGAAGGGTGCGCCACCATGCCGACGCCTTCTCCGGGTCCTGCGGTCCGCCCGCCTCGACCCGGTAGAGCTTGAAGCCGTCACGGGCGAACACAAGGTCATGGTCGGCCCACGCCGCCCCGAGGCGCTTCCGCTCGTCGTCCTGGCGCTGCTTCTGCCGCTTCAGAATTACGCGGTCGACGACGGAGCCACCAGTCGGGCCCGCTCGTAGAGATCGCGCGCGGTCGAGTTCTTGAGGTGTGGCTGAATTAGCCGGAACATTCCCCTGATGTGATTATCGACCTGCCCAGTTTGAATCGTTGGATAATCATCCAAAACCTTCCCCTATGTGGCACACGCTGCATCCAAGTGGCCGATTTCAAGTTGACGCTCGGCCAACATCGCACCGAAGCGCAAATCTCCCCGATGAGAGTCACATTTGGGATTGCGCAAACGCAAGCATAGCTGTAGTGAGTCCACACTACCGGCAACACCACCTAAGGCATATCTCACTTGTGCGGTGTGGTAAGCGAGTGTGGCAGCGTTATAGCCACCGAAAATTCCCCGTTGACTGTCTGCCTTGTTGAGGGCGGTTTCGGTTTCCTGGATGCTTCGGAGGGCGTTAGAGCGCTCGCCTGCAACCGCGTAGGAATGAGCCTGTTGACCTGCCATGAAAGCGACCACTCTATGGCCAGCCGTAGGGGATACCTCACTGGCCGCATTGGCCCAATCCACTGCTGTCTGACCATGGCCCAAATCTACTGATTGCACCGACATTCCACGCAAGATGCGGCAGTAGGTCAAGTAGTCACTACTGGAGCCCGCAAGCTCCAAGCCCTTAACGTAGTACCGCTGTGCTGTGCTGTGTGATCCTTCATCAACCGCCATCCAGCCTGTGAGATAGCACAGGAAAGATGCAGCGGACACCATTGCCTTTCGCACCTCGCCCGGGCGCGTCCGCCTTCATGTAGGGGGCTACGATATTAACTAGAAAGGCAGCAGCCATGGGACGCGCGTATCGCCCCCCGAATTCACCATCAAGGTCTGAAAGTCGATCCGTCATGGAAATGACGGTATTAACATCAGACATGCCGATGCGTTGCGCTTGACCAGTTTGGATCGCTTCCATACGGCCCACGACATCCCGCCAATTGGGAACGGCGAGAGCAACAGAAAACGGGCCCGCCCCTATAACGCTGCGTCGTGACGGGTCTATGTCGTCCCTTCCGAGATCAACTAGCCCTTCCACGGCGCCCGGGCAGACCTTCGAATTCCCTTTGGGCCCGGGAAAGCCCGCTTCGCTGTGTGTGACCGGACGGAGGAGCCTTCGAGCCAGGGCCTCCAGGATCAGGGGGCGGGTTCCCTCTCTCGGCATGTATCCCTTGAGCCACTGATGCGCGGATTGCTCACGGTATTTGACTGGGGTTCCCTGCTCAGTACCGATCTTGTTAACCGCCTGCGCGAACTGCCGCAGGTTCCACGCGGTCTCGCGGTACAGGCGCGCAAGTGGCTCGTTCGGCTCCCGCGTCACGGACTGTCAACTCCTCGTGCTGAGTAACCGTTTGAGGCTTTTGAAAGCAAGTGCCGGCTCAACGGCACCCCCTTGCGTGACGGGTCGGTTACCTAGAGCGAGCGGGGCGATGGCGATCCGGCTGCACCCCTACCGCCGGATCACGGACGTAACTCCATAGACCCCGTTGCCGGTAGCCAGAACTTCCAGCGAGGGGAAGGGGCCCCGACCTGTGCCCCCCCCCGTAACGCATGGGTCGGGGCCCGCGCATCCCCCACCGACAAGGAAGCCAGATGAGTGCCAAACTCCCCGATGGCTGGACGTACTTCCAGTCAGCGCCGGGTAGCCAAGAACCCTCGCGTTGGTACGCGACGCCCCCGTACAGCGCAAGCGTGTTCGCACTGCGCGAGAAGTACGGGGCCAGCCGTTCAAGCGACCCGGCGTGGAATCTCGCGCACACCGTGGATGCGCCGACCTGGACCAAGTTATGCGCCGAGGCGGCCGAGCAAGTGGCGCTTCACCAGAGCCTCATGGAGCGCGAGTCATGACGGCCCCCGCGAAGCGTGCGAGTACCCGTCTGAGCGGGCTGCCGGACCCGGAGCCGGTCAGCCTCAGCGACACCCCGGCAGAGCCCCAGACGGCCGTCCAGGCGCCTTGGTGGGAGGAGTACGGCGGACGGCTCGACCCGGCATCTGGCATGATCTCGTTCCCCCCTGTCGCACTCCCGCCGTGCCCGGTGCCCAACTGCCCTGACTGCAACCGGAACAGGGAGGCGACATGACCGCCCGGTGCAAAGCAGTGGTCGTTGTCGACCCTGACGTTCTCGCCAGCGCGGCCCAGCTTGAGTGCGCGTTCTCAGACCCTGATTGGGCGGACGCCGACGCGTTGCAGTGCCAGATGGGCGACGTGCCACACGTGTTCCATGCAGCCTTTCTCCGGGACGGCGCACAGCGCGAACCGTGCTCGGACGTGTTCCTGCGCTGGCATCAGGAGATGCCCGGCCAGTGGGCCGAGGATCTCGCTGTGTGCCTGAGTAGTAAGACCCCTACCGGCGACGTGTGCACGCTCTTCCGTGACCACCAGGGCCCGTGCGAGTGGCAGCAAATCGACCCATTCGACATGGCATTACAGGCGCACGCCGACCAACTGATTCAAGAGTGGCAGCACGGCGGGCCGAGCGACAGCCTCGCTAAGTGGCTCGCGCGCATGGGGGCGGGCACCGATGCTGCTTGATCTCCGTACCTGCCAACGGCCCCTTCGAGGGTGGGGGTAATGGTCACCAAAGGCATGATCGGCCAGCGCGTCACTGATGGCCGGCGCACAGGCGTACTCATGGAGATTGACTCCCGATGGGGCGACCCTGGCAAGCTCCCCGAGGAGCGCAGGGAGACCCCTACAGCGTTCGTGCGGCCCGAGGGCGGCGGACGTGAGTGGACCGCCCCGCCGGACCGGCTGAACGCCGTATGAGCCGCCCAGGCCCCCCGGTGGCCGGGGGGGGGGGGCGCGCGCGCGCGGGGGC
>NZ_JBHYUG010000031.1:5324-32313 GCF_042749375.1 Streptomyces sp. NPDC059477
ACCCCCAACCGCGGTGGGGGCGCCCGGAGGGGGGGGGCGGTGTGGCGCCCCCCCCCCCCGCCCGCATCCCCCCCGTATGCCCCCCCCCGCCCCCCCGAGCCCGGGGGGTGGCCACCCACCGGCTACGGGGCAGAGAAGCCCCCGTTCATGTGTCCCTCCGGAGCGCATCGGGCTTCTCCGTGCTCAGAGCCGGTTGGTCACCTGACCAGCGCATGACCAACAGCGGCCGAAAATGGGCGGAAACAGCAGATGAGCATGATCAACCGCCATACCTCTGGAGGGTGCTCGATCGGTACATCATCACAGGTCAGCTGAAGCAGGGAGCTGGTGCCCGCGCGGAGACTCCAAGTCCCCCATCGGACACCAACTGATACCCCAGTTGTGGCGACACCTTTGGCTGGGCTCATGAGGTCACAGATGCCCGACCGACTGTAGGTCAGGCCGCCGAGCCGTGCCGTGATCAATCCTCACAGTCATTCGTCCGTGGGCGGGATCACGAATCCTCGCATCGGCCCCGAACCCGGCTTCGCCTCCGGAAACTTGGCGGCCACAGATGCCAGCGCATCAGGAGTGACGTCCCGGCGCCTGGCCGGGTCGGCCAAGTCGTACACACGCCATGACCCCGCCGTGTTCTCCGGGTCCTCCGGTGCGATCACACCGGGGATTCCCAACTGCCCGAGCACGGAATCAACTTGCCGGGCCTGCTCAGCGTCCACACTTCCGCCTTCTGCCTGTTAGCGGCCAGCCTAGCTACCGCCATCGCCCGAGCAGTGCGAAGCGCACTTGCCCGGATTGATCGGGCCACAACCGCCCGGCTTGGGCGTGTGGGAGCAGTTCGCTGCCACCGAGACCGGGGCCTTGGCCGGGACCGTCCACAGTTCACCGTCAACGATATGCCCGGCCTGCTCGATGATGGCCACCGTACGGGTGAGCGCGTGTTCGTCGTGCCGCTCCGCGTCGGGACGCTCGGGCCGGTGGTGCACGAACCGCCCCAGACGCTCGCATGGCTTCTCGCAAAGGTTCGTATGCAGGATCAGCGCGTGCCACCCCTCGTCCACCACATTGGAGGGCGCGATCTTGACCGTGGGGAACTGGACTGCGGTGTCATGAACTTGAGTGCTTCCACCACGATCCGCTCGGCCGTAGCCTCCTCCCTGCCGGGGTTGTCGTCGACCACGGTTGCGGTAACACCCCGAACGCGGCAGGGGTGAGTAATGCGCGTACATCGTGCATGGGCGTTCCTCCCTATTGTGACACTGCAGTCCGACACGCAGATTTCGTCCCGCTCGCCATTTCACTATCTCCCCACAATCCTTGAGACTGGATAATCCCCCGGATTGGAACAGGTTCCTCGCTTTATTGGCGTTGTCGGGTAGACGATCACGCGCGGCAGGCGGCGGCCCACTGTCGGAGAATTTTCCTGACTTCCTCACCGAACAATGCGTGACGCTCGTTCATCTGGAACACTTCGAGGTGTTCCGCAATACCCGTGGCGTCCTGGAAAACGATACGTCCGGTGAATGTCTCGACAGTTACTAGCCGTTGGTCTTAGACGGTGAAGGTGTTCATCGGCCCACGACCCACGGCTGTTCCCGTAGGGATGAGCCCGATACGCACATTGGGTAGATAGGAGATCGAGGCTAGCCGATCCATTTGGACGGCCATCGCCGCAGGCGGGACCACGGCCCATCTGACGGCCCGTTCTGTCAGAACGTGAATTTCTTCGTGCTGTCATAAAGAACCGCTTGCCGTTCCAGCTTCCTCGCGACCGTTTTGGTTGTGTCCACCGGGGAATCACTGAGGCTGACTCTGATGTATTCAGGTGTGGCCAGGAGTCCCGCCATCATCGCAGGCAGGAAGTAGCGAAGTGTCGAGGCTTCCCTTTCGAGGGCGGCCAGCTCGTCCTGTCGCTTCTCCAGCCCTCTTCGCCAAGAAGCCCTCTTGCCCTGCCACTCCGTATTGGCCAGCCGCGCCAGGGCGGTAACTTCGGCTAAGATTTCCGGAGGCGCATCAAGGGCTCTAAGAATCAACTCGACATCGACAAGACCGGGGGTGACTCGTCCGGTCTCGACATTACTCAGCTTGGTCTGAGAAATAATGCAGCGCCGAGCGAGCCAGACTTGGGTACGCCCGGCTCGCTTTCGCATACTGCGAAGTGTTTCTGCCAGGTCAGCCTTCGACTGGCCCAGCTGGTCAGGGTCAAGCGTGAGTGATGCGGGAATCGTCGAACATCCACTAGTCCCGGCCTGAGAACGGCAGCTCGAAGTCGTTTCGCGTCACATCCAGGAGGCAAATGTCCTCCCCGGCAGCAATGCTTCCGGGATTCCCCAGGCACAGTGATACCGCTGATAGTCGGTGAGCGGCTGACGCACGATGCGGACACGCCCGATGCGCCTGCCGGATTCGATATGCCCGCGTACTCGTTCGTGCCAGCGGGCATTGTGGCCTGTGGGCTTGTCCTCACGCGCAGGAAGCGGGCCACGTTCTCCTGCTCCTTGGGCATGGTGCACGTGGGCTGCGCCTCGAACCGCCACGCTTCGCACTCGAAGGCGTCGAAGAACCGGCGCCAGTCGTCACCGTCCAAGAGCACAGACGGCCTCCCTCAGAATGTGCTCGGGGATCTCCACGAGGCCCTCACCCAGGGGCGGAGTGAACGCGTCGGACACGTCGCCCTGGACGATGGTCGAACCGCTCCTGGTCCGGTAGACGTTCGGGCAGTCGTCATCGTCACAGTTGGGTCCTTTGGCGTTGCCGGTAAGGCGGGTCAGTTCCTCACGTGCCATGGTTCCCCTCCTCGGGCACAGGGCCATTCCCTGCCACGGTGAAGACGGTAGGGCGAGACCGCGTGCGAGGTCTATGACACTTCGCCGATATCCGCGTTGCCAGGTAGACGATCTTGAGAACCCCTGGACGGTCAGGGCGAGCGAGGGGTGGCCACGTGACCATTCTCCGGGGCCGTCCCGGCCTGCTTGACGCGTTCGCGCCAGGAATGTGGGGGATGTCTCCCGGTCGGGGAGATTCCGAGGTCACAGGGGTTCCCTGGGGCTGGTGGTGGACCCGTTCGGCCCACCCGAGTGGCTGTCGGCGGGCCGTGGATCTAGGTTCGTACTAAAATTTCCGGCTTGTTACGGAGCTGGCGCCGGACAACCCCAGGCGGACCTGTGGGCCGGCCAGCGCCCCGGAGGATTCCGGGATCGAGACGCGAGGACCGATGGCAGCCATACACGAGAGCAGCGCTCTCGGCTCGCTCGACGAAGAGATTCTTGAGCGGTTCGGCGATACGGCACGTTTCTCCGGGGGGCAGCCGGCCCCTCCCCGCACCCTGGTCGACATCTTCGACGCGTCGGTGCGGGCCCACCCCGACGAGCCCGCGCTGGACGACGGGACGACCCGGCTGAGCTACCGGGCGCTGGCCACCGAGGTCGAGCGACTGCGGGCGCGGCTCGGGGCGGCCGGGGTCGGGCTCGGGGACCGGGTCGGGGTGCGGGTGCCGTCCGGGACCAATGATCTGTACGTGGCGATCCTGGCCGTACTGGCCGCCGGGGCCGCGTATGTGCCGGTGGACGCCGAGGACCCCGACGAGCGGGCCGAGCTGGTGTTCGGAGAGGCGCGGGTGCGGGGCGTCGTCGGGGCCGGGCTGGAGCTGACCGTCAGCGGGCGGGCCGAGGTGCCCGCCGCGCGGCCCGGCGGCGGGCACGACGCGTGGATCATCTTCACCTCCGGGTCGACCGGGAAGCCCAAGGGCGTCGCCGTGAGCCATCGCAGCGCCGCCGCGTTCGTGGACGCCGAGGCCGCGCTGTTCCTGACCGAGGACCCGATCGGGCCCGGTGACAGGGTGATGGCGGGGCTGTCGGTGGCGTTCGACGCGTCCTGCGAGGAGATGTGGCTGGCGTGGCGGTACGGGGCCTGTCTGGTGCCGGTGCCGCGCTCGCAGGTGCGCAGCGGGGCCGATCTGGGGCCCTGGCTGGTGGAGCAGGAGATCAGCGTCGTGTCGACCGTGCCCACGCTCGCCGCGCTGTGGGAGCCCGAGACGCTGGACGACGTACGGCTGCTGATCTTCGGTGGGGAGGCGTGTCCGCCGGAGCTGGTGCAGCGGCTGGTGACCGAGGGGCGGGAGGTCTGGAACACGTACGGGCCGACCGAGGCGACCGTGGTGGCCTGTGCGGCGTTGCTGGGCGGGGAGGAGCCGATCCGGATCGGGCTGCCGCTCAAGGGGTGGGAGCTGGCCGTCGTGGACGAGGGCGGGGAACCCGTGGCCATGGGCGGGAGTGGGCAGTTGGTGATCGGGGGCGTGGGGCTCGCGCGGTATCTCGACGCCGACAAGGACGCGGAGAAGTACGCGCCGCTGGAGTCGCTGGGGTGGGAGCGGGCGTACCGGAGCGGGGATCTGGTGCGGGCCGACGCCGAGGGGCTGGTGTTTCTCGGGCGGGCCGATGAGCAGATCAAGCTCGGGGGGCGGCGGATCGAGCTGGGGGAGGTCGACGCGGCGCTCCAGGCGCTGCCCGGGGTCGCGGGGGCGGCTGCCGCCGTACGGACCGCGCGGAGCGGGAATCAGCTGCTGGTGGGGTATGTCGTCACGCAGGAGGGGTGGGATCAGGCGGCGGCCGTGGAGAGGCTGCGGGCCGGACTGCCCGCCGCGCTGGTGCCGCTGCTGGCGCCGGTGGCGGAGCTGCCGACCCGGACGTCCGGGAAGGTGGACCGCGACGCGCTGCCGTGGCCGCTGGAGGGAGTGGCGGCGCCGGGTGGTGCCGAGCAGTTGTACGGGACCGAAGCCTGGCTCGCCGAGCAGTGGACCGAGGTGCTCGGGGCGCCGGTGACCAGTGGGGCCGATGACTTCTTCGCGATCGGCGGGGGGTCTTTGGCCGCCGCTCAGCTCACCACGCGGCTGCGCACCCGGTATCCGAGCGCGGCCGTGCTGGACATCTATCAGCGGCCCACGCTGCGCAAGCTGGCGCGGCGGCTGGAGGAGTCGGCGCAGGACGACGGGGCGCGGCGGGTGATCGCGCCGGTTCCGGCGCGCGCGAAGGTGGTGCAGCTGCTGACGCTGGTGCCGCTGTTCACGCTGCTGGGGCTGCGCTGGACGGTGGTGCTGGCGGCGGTCGGGATGGTGCTGCCGGGGTATGTCTGGCTGCCCTCCGCGTCCTGGTGGGCGGTGCTCGCCGGGGCGCTGGTGCTGTTCACGCCGCCGGGCCGGATCGCGGTCGCGGCGGGCGGGGCGCGGCTGTTGCTGCGCGGGGTGCGGCCGGGGCGGTATCCGCGCGGCGGGAGTGTGCACCTGCGGCTGTGGGCGGCCGAGCGGCTGGCCGAGTTCAGCGGGGCGACCGGGCTGACCGGGGCGTGGCTGCTGCGGTACGCGCGGGCGCTGGGCGCGAAGGTCGGGCAGGACGCCGATCTGCATTCGCTGCCGCCGGTGACCGGGCTGCTGAAGCTGGGCCGGGGTGCGGCCGTGGAGTCCGAGGTCGATCTGTCCGGGTACTGGCTGGACGGTGACCGGCTGCTGATCGGCACGGTCAAGGTCGGGGCGCACGCGGTGGTCGGGACGCGCAGTGTGCTCTCGCCGGGTGCGCGGGTCGGCAAGCGGGCCGAGGTGGCGCCGGGGTCGGCGGTGGCGGGGCCGGTGCCGACCGGGCAGCGGTGGGCGGGCTCGCCGGCGGTGAAGCTGGGCCGGGCCAAGCGGAACTGGCCGAAGGAACGGCCGCCGCGGGGCCTGTACTGGCGAGTCATGTACGGCGTGACGGGGGTGGCGCTGAGTCTGCTGCCGGTGGTGGCGGGGCTGGCGGCGCTGGGTGTGGCGCGGGTGTTCGTGACGCCGGGGATGGGTCTTGCGGAGGCGTTGCGGGGGGCGGCGGTGGCGCTGGTTCCGGCGACGCTGGTGTTCGGGGCGGCGTACGCGCTGCTGATCCTGGCCGGGGTGCGGCTGCTGAGTCTGGGGCTGCGGGAGGGGACGCATCCGACGCACAGCCGGATCGGGTGGCAGGCGTGGACGGTGACGCAGCTGATGGACCGCTCGCGCGAGACGCTGTTCCCGCTGTACGCGGGGCTGGCGACACCGGTGTGGCTGCGGCTGCTGGGGATGCGGATCGGCAAGGGGGCGGAGGTGTCGACGGTGCTGGCGCTGCCGAGTCTGACGACGGTCGGCGAGGGCGCGTTCCTGGCCGACGACACGCTGACCGCGCCGTACGAGCTGGGGGGCGGCTGGATAAAGATCGGACGCGCGGAGATCGGGCGGCGGGCGTTCCTGGGGAACTCGGGGATGACGGCGCCGGGGCGGAGCGTGCCGGACGGCGGGCTGGTGGGGGTGTTGTCGGCGACGCCGAAGAAGGCGAAGAAGGGGACCTCGTATCTGGGGCTGCCGCCGGTGAAGCTGCCGCGCAGCGCGTCGGGCGGGGATCAGAGCCGGACCTACGATCCGCCGGCCCGGCTGCTGTGGGCGCGGGGGCTGGTGGAGGTGTGCCGGATCCTGCCGGTGCTGTGTTCGGGGGCGCTGGCGGTGCTGACGGTGGCGGCGCTGGGCGCGCTGGGCGGCTGGGCGTGGCCGCTGGGCGGGGTGGTGCTGCTGGCGGCGGGTGTGGTGGCCTGTGCGGGGTCGGTGGCGGCGAAGTGGCTGCTGGTGGGGCGGCACCGGGCCGGGGAGCATCCGCTGTGGAGTTCCTTCGTGTGGCGCAATGAGCTGGCGGACACCTTCGTGGAGGTGCTGGCGGTGCCGTGGCTGGCGGGGGCGGTGCCGGGGACGCCGGTGATGACGGTGTGGCTGCGCGGGCTGGGGGCGCGGATCGGGAAGGGCGTGTGGCTGGAGTCGTACTGGCTGCCGGAGGCGGATCTGGTGACGCTGGGGGACGCGGTGACGGTCAATCGTGGCTGTGTGCTCCAGACTCACCTCTTCCACGACCGGATCTTGCGGACGGATACTGTGGTTCTCCGTGAGGGCGCGACGCTGGGTCCTGGCGGAATCGTTCTGCCCGGCAGCACGGTGGGTGCCCGTACGACCCTGGGTCCCGCGTCGCTGGTGATGGCGGCGGAGTCCCTCCCCGACGACTCCCGCTGGCTGGGCAACCCGATCGAGGCCTGGCGCCGGTAGCCGGGGGCGACCGCCGGGGCGGGGGCGTGGCACGTCGTACGAGCAAGGGCAGGGAGCAGGCGGGCAGTGGCAGTTCAGCAGGCGGCGGGTCCGGATCCGTACTTCCCGGGCAGCGGTGACGCCCGGTTCCGGGTGCACCGCTACGAACTCGCCGTGGACTACCGGCCCGGTCCGAACCGGTTGTCGGGCACGGCCCGGATCAACGCGATAGCGGGCCGGTCGGCGCTGGCCGAGTTCCAGCTGAATCTGGCGGATTTCAAGATCGGCCGGGTGCGGGTGGACGGGCGGCAGCCGCATTACACGCATCGCGGCGGGCGGCTGCGGATCCGGCCGGCGAAGGCGATCCGGGCGGGGGCGGCGTTCACGGTCGAGGTGCACTGGTCGGGCAATCCCAAGCCGGTGAACAGCCCGTGGGGCGGGATCGGGTTCGAGGAGCTGACCGACGGGGCGCTGGTGGCCAGCCAGCCGGTGGGGGCGCCGTCCTGGTACCCCTGCAACGACCGGCCGGCGGACAAGGCGTCGTACCAGATCTCGGTCACGGCGCCGTCGGCGTACTCGGTGGTGGCGGGCGGGCGGCTGCTGACCCGGACGACGAAGGCGTCCACGACGACCTGGGTGTACGAGCAGGCGGCGCCGACGTCGAGCTATCTGGTGGGGCTGTCGATCGGGAAGTACCAGACGGTGCTGCTGGGGGATCCGGGGATCGGCGGGGTGCCGCAGCACGGGCACATCCCGGCGCAGCTGCTGCCGCAGTTCTCGCGGGATTTCGCGCGGCAGCCGCAGATGATGGAGCTGTTCCAGGAGCTGTTCGGGCCCTATCCGTTCGACGAGTACGCGGTGGTGGTGACCGAGGAGGAGCTGGATGTGCCGGTGGAGGCGCAGGGGCTGTCGCTGTTCGGCGCGAACCATGTGGACGGGGCGCGGGGTTCGGAGCGGCTGGTGGCGCACGAGCTGGCCCATCAGTGGTTCGGCAACAGTGTGTCCATCGCGGACTGGCGGCACATCTGGCTGAACGAGGGGCTGGCCAAGTACGCGGAGTGGCTGTGGTCGGAGCGCTCGGGCGGGCGGTCGGCGCAGCAGCTGGCGGCCGTGGCGCACCGGGTGCTGGCCTCGATGCGGCAGGATCTTCGGCTGGCCGATCCGGGCCGCAAGCTGATGTTCGACGACCGGCTCTACGAGCGGGGCGGGCTCGCCGTGCACGCGGTGCGCTGCGCGCTGGGCGACGAGGCGTTCTTCCGGATGTTGCGGGGCTGGACGTCCCAGCACCGCAACGGGTCGGCCACGACGGCGATGTTCACCGCCCATGCCTCCCGTTTCGCGGCGGAACCGCTGGACGACCTGTTCGCGGCGTGGGTGTACGGGGCGGCGCTGCCGCCGCTGCCGGTGCCGGTGCCCCGGGCGGCGGACGGGGCGGGGGTGCCGGCCCGGCCGCCGTATCCGCCGGGGCGGGGGGCGACGGCGTGAGCGGGCGGAAGGGCAGGGCGGCGGGGCGGGGGGCGGCTCCGGTGGGGTGTCCGTGTGGGTTGCCGGGGGCCTACGACCGGTGCTGCGGGCGGTTTCACTCGGGGGGCGCTGTCGCGCCGACTGCCGAGGTGCTGATGCGGTCGCGGTACAGCGCGTTCGTGAAGCGGGACGAGGGGTATCTGCTGCGGACCTGGCATCCTCGGACGCGGCCGGGGCGGGTGGAGTTCGATCCGGGGATGCGGTGGACGGGGCTGGAGATCGTCCGGGCGTGGGACGGGTCGGTGTTCCATGCCACCGGGGTGGTGGAGTTCCGGGCGTCGTTCCGGGGCGGGGTGCTGCATGAGCGCAGCCGGTTCGAGCGGGTGGACGGGGCCTGGGTGTATGTGGACGGGGAGTTTCCGGACGGGGCCTAGCCAGGGCGGGTGGCGCGGAGGGGTCCTGGCCGGGGCGCGTACCGCGGACGGGTCCTAGCCTGGGCGCGTACCGCGGACGGGTCCTAGCCGGGGCGCGTGGACGGGACTTTGTCTCCGGTGCTAGGGCGCCAGGATGTCCAGTTCCTGGAGGGCGCCGACGGTGATCTCCCTGGTCAGGTGTTCGGCGCGGGTCGCGTCGCGGGCGCGGACGGCCTCGGCGACCTGGACGTGCAGGGTGACGGCGGCGGGGTCGGGGTCCTCGAACATCACGTCGTGATGGGTGCGGCCGGTCAGGACCTCGGCGACGACATCGCCGAGGCGGGCGAACATCTCGTTGCCGGACGCCGTGAGGATCACCCGGTGGAAGGCGACGTCGTGGAAGAGGTACTGCTCCAGGCGCCCGCCGCGTGAGTTGGCGACCATGCCCAGCGCGCACTCGGTGAGCGCGGCGCACTGCTCCGGCGTGGCGTGCTGCGCGGCGAGTCCGGCGGCGACCGGTTCGACGGCCGAGCGCAGCACGGTCAGGGAGCGCAGCTGGCGCGGGCGCTCGGTGCCGGCCAGGCGCCAGCGGATGACCTGGGGATCGTAGACGTTCCACTCGGATTCGGGCAGGACCGTGACGCCCACCCGGCGGCGGGATTCGACCAGGTGCATGGACTCCAGGACGCGGACGGCCTCGCGCATCACCGAGCGGGAGACGTCGAAGCGCTGGGCCAGTTCGTCCGTGCGCAGCACGCTGCCCGGTGGGTAGCCGCCCGCTGTGATCTCGGGGCCGAGGGTGTCCAGTACATGGCCGTGCAGCCCCCGGCCCGCTGTGCTCATGTACTCAGCGTACGGGGCGGGTCACTCGATGAAAAAGTCAGACTTATTCATCACAGACTCTTGAATTTGTCTTACCTAATGGGTTTCAGTGTCTCGACATCAAGGTGAGGTCCCTATGTCGATGAAGACAGTGAGGCAGCGATGAGCACTCCCCACGTCGTCGTGGTCATGGGCGTCGCGGGCACCGGCAAGACCACCATCGGTCCGCTGCTCGCCGCCCGGCTCGGCGTCCCCTACGCCGAGGGCGACGACTTCCACCCACAGGCCAGCATCGACAAGATGTCGGCCGGCGTCCCGCTGACCGACGACGACCGCCGGCCCTGGCTCGACGCGATCGGCGCCTGGGCGGACGGCCGGAGCGGACTCGGCGGGGTGGTGAGCAGCTCGACGCTGAAGCGGGTGTACCGGGACCGGCTGCGGGCCGCCGCGCCACGGCTCGTCTTCGTCCATCTCACGGGCGAGCGGGCGCTGATCGAGGAGCGGATGGCGCACCGGCGGGGGCACTTCATGCCGACCGCGCTGCTGGACTCGCAGTTCGCCACGCTCGAACCGCTCCAGCCGGACGAGGCCGGGGTCGCCGTCGATGTGTCCGGTGGCCCGGAGGAGATCACCCGGCGGGCCGTGGCGGCGCTGGAGCGGCTGTCGGCCTCCGGCCCGGCCGGCGGGTGACGCCCGTCTGTCCACCGGCTCACACCTGTGTGCCTGTTGGCTGACACCCGCCTGTCTGCCAGGTGACAGCCGTCCGTCCTCCGGATGGCACCCGCCTGCCCCCTCTCTCTCGTCTCCCTCATTTCCCCCGTCCCCGTAACTGCAAAGGGAATTCCCCGTGACCAGACTCAGCGTCGAGATGCTGGCAGCGGACACCGTCGAGCCGATCACCTCGGCCGGGCACGCCCAACTGGGCGTCGCCGTGCTGGCGGGCATCGCCGTCATCGTCCTGCTGATCACCAAGTTCAAGCTGCACGCCTTTCTGTCCCTGACCATCGGCTCGCTGGCGCTCGGCGCGTTCGCCGGGGCGCCGCTGGACAAGGTCATCGCCAGCTTCACCAGCGGGCTCGGGACCACGGTCGCGGGTGTGGGCGTGCTGATCGCGCTCGGCGCGATCCTGGGCAAGATGCTCGCCGACTCCGGCGGCGCCGACGAGATCGTGGACACCATCCTCGCCAGGACCGGCGGGCGTTCGATGCCCTGGACGATGGTGCTGATCGCCTCGGTGATCGGGCTGCCGCTGTTCTTCGAGGTCGGCGTGGTGCTGCTGATCCCCGTCGTGCTGATGGTCGCCAAGCGCGGCAATTACTCCCTCATGCGCATCGGCATCCCCGCGCTCGCCGGTCTGTCCGTGATGCACGGTCTGGTGCCCCCGCACCCCGGCCCGCTGGTCGCGATCGACGCGGTGAACGCCGACCTGGGGGTCACGCTCGCGCTCGGGGTGCTGGTCGCGATCCCGACGGTGATCATCGCCGGTCCGCTGTTCTCCCGGTACGCGGCCCGCTGGGTGGATGTCCCGGCGCCGGACCGGATGATCCCCGACCGCCCGTCCGAGACGCTGGAGAAGCGGCCGGGCTTCGGCGCGACGCTGATCACGATTCTGCTGCCGGTCATCCTGATGCTGTCCAAGGCGCTGGTGGACATCGTCATCGACGACCCCGAGAACACCACCCAGCGGGTCTTCGATGTCGTCGGCTCCCCGATGATCGCGTTGCTCGCCTCCGTGCTGCTGGGCATCTTCACGCTGCTGCGGCCCGCCGGGTTCGCCAAGGAGCGGGTGTCGGGGCTGGTGGAGAAGGGGCTCGCGCCCATCGCGGGCATCCTGCTGATCGTCGGCGCGGGCGGTGGCTTCAAGCAGACCCTGATCGACTCCGGGGTCGGTCGGATGATCCTGGAGATCTCCGAGAGCTGGGCGATCCCGACGCTGCTGCTGGCCTGGCTGATCGCGGTCGCGATCCGGCTGGCGACGGGTTCGGCGACCGTGGCGACCGTCTCGGCGGCCGGTCTGGTCGCGCCCCTCGCGGCCGGCATGTCGACCGGCGAGACCGCGCTCCTGGTGCTGGCCATCGGCGCTGGTTCGCTGTTCTTCAGCCATGTCAACGACGCCGGGTTCTGGCTGGTCAAGGAGTACTTCGGGCTGAGTGTCGGCCAGACGATCAAGACATGGTCGGTGATGGAGACGATCATCTCGGTGGTCGCCGGGGGGTTCGTGCTGCTGCTGTCCCTGGTCATATAGAGGCCCCAAAGGGCACATCACGGGTCCGTGGTGATGTGGGTACGGACATGTTCCGTCCGCGGGTTCCCTCGTGCCGTGGGCTGGATGATGATGGAAGACCTTCCGTGGACCCGGCCGGTTCCCGGAAGTCTTCTCGACGGGGGGCGTCATGGCGGTTTCCCTGGGGACACGTGTCTCTGGGCTGCTGGTTGCGGGGTCGGTGGCCGTACTGGCCGTCGCCTTCACGGACGGCGGACGGAACGCCGCGGTGCGTCCCGGCGAGAGTCATGTTCCGGTCACCGCCGGGCCGTCGTCCGGTGCCGAGGCGGGCGGGACGGTGGCACCCTCGGCGGCGCCGCCCGGGCCGCCGCCGCTGCTGTCCTCCCCCGCCGGAAGCGCACACGGGACGGCCACCAGTCCCCCGCCCGGCGAGCGCTCGCCCCGGACCGCTCCGGAGCCCGGCCCGTCCGCGACCGATACCGACACCGATACCGCCCAGCCCGTGCGCCTGCGCTGGCTGCCACCCGGGCCCGGTTCGCCCGACGCCGACAAGGTGCCGGACCCGGCCAGTGTCTACGACGTACTCACCGACCCCGCCCGGTGCGCCACGGGCCTCACGGCCGTGCCCGAGGCCTCCGGCGATCCCGAGTGGCAGGTGCTGCGCGGGCTCGCGTCCGCCTGTCTGGCCGCCCAGGGGCACGGGGGTGACTGGGAGGCCGCCCGGCTTGCCCGCGACACCGCCGCCGGGGTCGGGAGTTGCAAGGGGCGGGCCGCCCTCGCCGTACTGGATGGGCTGCTGGAGTTTCAGCGGCGGTATCCCGAGCGGACCGCGCGGCTCGGTGCGAAGTCGCCGGGGCCCGCGCAGACACCGGCCGCCTGTGACTTCGGGATCGCGGCCGTCGACGCGGGCGACGCGGGTGGGGGTGTGGTGCGGGCCGGGGAGCGGGTCGTGATCACGTTGCGCGGGGTCTTCTTCGACGTCCGTGAACTCGCCCTGGGCGGGGAAGTGCTGGTGGGCGGGCGTGCTGTCACGGCGGTGCCCGAGGGGGTGGCGCCGGGGGTGTCGGTCGGGTCGGCCGTGTCGGTCGTGGTGCCTGAAATGGAGGGGTATCCGCGGGTTGTGGGGGTCAGTGTGCGGTATGGGGGCGGGGAGGCTGTGGTGGAGGGGGTGTTGTCGGTGGTCGGGGGGCCGGGGGCGTCGCCGGGGCCTTCGCCCGGGTCTTCGCCGGGTTCGTCGCCGGGTTCGGCGCCCGGGTCCGGGCCTGGTTCGGCGCCGGGGGCTTCGCCCGGGGCCTCATCTGTTGCCGGGGGGCCTGAGGGGGCGGCGGCCGAGATGGAACCGGTGGACGTGACAGACGTGGCGGACGCAGCGGATGTGACGGGGGTCCCGGCAGGGGTCGTGGCAAGGGTCCCGGCAGGGGTCGTGGCAAGGGTCGTGGTCGAAGGGCCGGGCTGGGAGATGCCGGGTGCTGGGGTGGCGTACGGGGGTGTGTGGCCGGGCGTCGCGTTTTCGCCGGGGCCGGAGCCGGAGCCGGTGGCAGCCGCGGTCGCGGTGGCGGAGCCGGTCGCGGTGGCGGAGCCGGTCGCGGGTGGCTTGGGCGGGTCCTAGCGCCGGGCCTTGGGGGTTCGCGTGGCTCACGGGTGCCACAGGCCGTGCCGGTCGCGGGCCCACTCCTCGCTCACCGAGCCTGTGCGCAGGCCGCGGCGGGCCTCCGGGTCGGCGAGGGCCATACCGATATGGCCGGCCAGGACGATGCCGAGGGTGAGGGCCAGCCAGTCGTGGACGAAGGTGGCGGCGGTGCGCCAGCGCAGCGGGGTGAGACCGGTGAACCACATCATCAGGCCCGTACCGAGCATGACCAGCGTGGCTCCGGCGATCCAGGCAGCGTAGATCTTCTGCCCCGCGTTGAACTTGTCCGCCGGGCCCGACGCGCGGCGCAGCCACGCCCTGTCGTGCGGGCCGAAACGGTTCAGGCGGGTCAGGTCGGCGCGGAAGGCATGGGAGACCAGGCCCGCCAGGACGGGGAGCGGCAGGGCCAGTCCGGACCACTCGTGGACGCGGACCACCAGCTCGCGGCGGCCGACGAGTTGGGCGAGCTGGGGGACGTACAGGCAGGCGGCGGTCAGGACGCACAGGCCCATCAGGGTGGCCGTGGTGCGGTGGATCCAGCGTTCGGCCCGGGTGAAGCGGCGCACGCGCCGTACGAGGGGCGGGGCGTCAGCTCGTGGGCTCATCGCCACGTCCGTTCGAGCGGCCGACCCAGGCGTCGATGTCGTAGCCGCGTTCCTCCCAGTAGCCCGGCTCCACCTGGTCGGTGAGGGTGATGCCGGAGAGCCACTTCGCGGATTTGTAGAAGTACATGGGCGCCACGTAGAGGCGGACCGGGCCGCCGTGGGCGTGGCTCAGGTCCTCGTCGCGCATCCGCAGGGCGACCAGGACGTCCGCGCGGCGGGCCTGTTCGAGGGTGAGGCTCTCGGAGTACGTGCCGTCGAAGCAGGTGAAGCGGATCGCCCGCGCCGAGGGGCGCACCCCGGCGGCGTCCAGCAGCAGGGACAGCCGTACGCCCTCGAAGGGGGTGTCGGGGACCCGCCAGCCGGTGACGCACTGCACGTCGCGCACCAGCCGGGTCTGCCGCAGGACGCGCAGGTCGGCGAGGGTGTAGGTGGCGGGGCGGTCGACCAGGCCGTCGACGGTGAGGCGGTAGGTGGCGGCGGTCCTGCGGGGTACGAAGGCGGCGACCGAGTAGTAGCGGAAGCCGCCGCCGTTGGGGAGCAGGTCGGTGAGGCCGGTGGGGTCCTTGTCGGACGCGCCGGCGAGGAAGGACTCCAGGCCGCGCTGGAGGGTGGGCGCGGTGAGCACGCCTAGGGCGCCCAGGCCGAGGGTGCCCAGGAGGATGCGGCGGCCTATGGGGGTGCCCGAGGGGGACGGAGGTCTCAGAGGTTCCGGGGATTGCGGGGGTGCAGGAGGGGCCGAGGGGTCCGGAGGGAGCGGGGGCGCCACGGATCTCGTTGGCTCCGGCGGGGGCGGGGGTGTCATCGGCTTCACTGGCTTCAGCGGGGCCGGAGGTGCCGAGGGTTTCGGGGGGTCCGGGGGTTTGGCGGGGGTGGGGGTCATCCGTTCATTCGAGCACCCGCGGGCCCCGTCCGAACAGGGGGCGCGGGTGCTCGTCAGACTTCCGTCAGATACGGCGGCGGGGCGGTCAGGACGACCGGGACTCGGCCGCCTTCTCCAGCTGGAACGCCTCGTTGCCGAGGCCGATCCGGGCGTGGGCCTCGGGGTTGCGGGAGCGCATGATCAGGCCCTGGGCCACGCCCCCGACGACGGCGAGGGCGATGATGCCGGGCAGCACCCAGCTCAGCGAGGAGTCCGGGCCCGCGCCGACCAGGACGTCGAAGTCCTTGACCGTGTAGACCGCGATCACCACGAGCGCGATGCCCGCGAGGGCCGAGGTGACCAGACGCCACGCCTGGGTTCCGGCGGCTCCGCGGCGGACGAAGAAGACGATCACCGACAGGGAGGCGGTGGCCATCAGCAGGATCACGCCGAGCGCGCCGATGTTCCCGAACCAGGTGAACAGGTGCAGGATCGGCGCGGTCGGATCGCCGGTCGGCTCGTCGTCGGTGACCGCGAAGGCGATCACGATCACGGCGGAGACGGCGGTCTGGAGGAGGGAGCCGGTGCCGGGGGCGCCGCTGGAGCCGGTGGTACGGCCGAAGGCCCGCGGCAACAGGCCCTCGCGGCCCATGGCGAACGCGTACCGGGCGACGACGTTGTGGAAGCTGAGCATCGCGGCGAACATGCCGGTCACGAAGAGAATGTGCATGACGTCGGTGAACGTCCCGCCGAGCCGTGACTCGGTGAGGAAGAACAGCAGTCCGGCGCTCTGTTCCCGGGCCGCGGGCACGATCTGGTGCGGACCGGCGGCGACCGTCAGGGCCCAGCTGCTGAAGGCGAAGAAGACGGCGACCCCGGCCACCGCGAGGAACATCACGCGCGGCACCAGGATGTGCGGGCGGCTGGTCTCCTCGGCGTACACGGGGGCCTGCTCGAAGCCGAGGAAGGCCGCGATGCAGAAGCACAGGGCGGTGCCGACGCCCACGCCGCTGAGGGTGTCCGGGTTGAAGGCGTGCAGCGACAGGCCCTCGGGGCCGGGGTCGCCGAGGGCGGCGATGTCGAAGATGACGACCAGCGCGACCTCGATGATCAGCAGGACGCCCAGCACCTTCGCGTTGACGTCGATCTTCAGCCAGCCGAGCGCGCCGACCACGGCGAGCCCCACCAGCGCCGGGATCCACCAGGCGATCGTCACCTCGGCGTAGGTCGCGAGCAGCCCGGCGACCTCGAAGCCGAAGATGCCGTAGATACCGGCCTGGAGGGCGTTGTAGGCGACCAGGGCGAGCATCGCGGCGCCCGCTCCGGCGGTGCCGCCGAGGCCGCGGGAGATATAGGCGTAGAACGCGCCCGCGTTGTGGACATGGCGGCTCATCTCGGCGTACCCGATGCCGAACAGGACGAGGACCACGCCCAGGAGGACGAAGAGGAGCGGCTGTCCGACGATGCCCATCACCGCGAATGTGGTGGGCATGACACCAGCGACGACCATGAGCGGGGCTGTCGCGGCGAGCACGGAGAGCAGCAGGCCCCCGGTGCCGAGACGGTCGGCGCGCAGGGCGCGCTCCTGGCCCTTGAAGGTGCTGATGCCGTCGGAGGCGGAGGGGCCGGTCTTGCCGGGACCGCCCGTACTGGCGGCGCTCGCACTGGCGGCGCTTGTGTTGGCAGCGCCCGCGTTGGCAGCGCTCGTGCCGGACGGGCTCGTACTGGATCTGCTCGTGCTGGAACTGCCGGTGCTCATCGGGGGCGGATCCTTTCAAACGGGCGGGATCGAGGCTCGGGCGGGTGGGATCGGGTGTTCAGGTCGTGCCGAGCGCGCTGTCGCGGGCGGCACGGAAGGCGGGGTGCGGTTCGCGGTCCGGGTAGGACCAGGGCTGCGGTGTGAAGCGGTCGCCGATGCGGTGGAAGAGGGCGGCGGCCTCGGCGGGCCGGCCCTCGCAGAATTTGGCGTGGGCGAGGAAGTTCAGGTCCACCAGGCGGCGCGGATGGTCCTCGTGCTCCCACTCCAGCCACCAGTCGAACGCGGCCTTCATCACCTGGCGGGCCCGGCGTCCCGCCCAGTGCCCGGAGGCGAGGGGGTCGGTGGGCAGATGACCGGCGGCGGCGAGCACCCGGAACCGCTCGGCGTGCGCGACGACCGGCAGGATGGCGAGCGGGGAGTCGGCGGGTGCCTGCTCGGCGGCCCAGTTGGCGAAGTCGTACACCTCGTGCAGCGGGTCCGCGCCGGCGTCGGTCAGCCGCTCGGCGAGCCGGGCCACCAGCAGGTGGTGGGCGTGGTGGTGGTCGGGATGGCGGTGCCGGACCTCGTCGAAGAGCCGGACCACGTCCTCCTCGGTGCCCAGGGAGCGTTCCAGTATCAGCAGCCCGAGCCAGGGGGTGGGGTCGGCGGGGGCACGGGCGGCGGCGGCCCGGCACGCCTCGCGGGCCCGCTCCGGCTTCAGCTTGCCGCGCAGGGCGCTGTGCACCTGGGCGAAGGCGGTGAGTACGGCGGCGTCGGCGGACTCGGGCTCGGCGAGCTGCCAGTCACCCGCCCAGGCGGCGGTGTACGACTCGGCGCCCAGGACGGTGACCCGGTGACCGCGGCGGTCCCAGTCGTCGCCGGTGCGCACCAGCAGGGAACGGACCGCCTGCCAGCGGCCTTGAGCCAGCGCGGCACGCGCGGCACTGAGTTCGGTGTCGTCGAGAGCCGCGTCGTGGGCCTGGGCCGCTCGCCTGCGGCCTCGGCCGAGGGGAGGCGGGGGTGGGGACACCGCGGGAACTTCCTCAGCGACGAATTGGGTGGTCGGCGCGTTATCGCCCGATCACGCACAGCAAATCGGCAGCCAACGCTTACCGTCAAGTGCGTTCCATCCGTGACACGCGTCAATTCGCGTGAAGGGAGGGGCAGTTGTGATGACCTTGTGGAGATCGGGTCCACACGGGTCGTGATGCGGGGTGGGGGGTGTGGCGTACGTCACAGGGATGGTTCTCGGTCACGCGGAGGCGCGGGTCCGTCCTGCGTCGCCGAGGTCCGTCGCCGAGGTCGCCGAGCTCACGGAGGCTTCGGCTCCGGTGTTCCGGTACGGGTGTGGCGTAGGCCATAGCGTTCGGGGGTGCGGAGACGGACTATGGGAAGTGAGCCGCGCCGACGCCCGCCTCCGTCGCAGGGCATCGCGGTCGACATTCCGTGTCACCCCCACAACCCCCCACATCCCCGTAGTACACAGCTCGTCCCCGTATCCCGATGTCCCGATGTCCCGCTCCGACGCCGGCGTGGTCCCGGTGGATCGCCTGCGGGCCCTCCGGGGGCAGTGACGCCCCCGGGCCACTACAGTCGGCCGTACCGCACCCCGTGTTTCCGGCCGGATGATCCTGAGGTACAGCGTGTCGGTTCTGGTTCTGGTTCTCGCCGTGAGTGCCGCCTGCTGTCTGGGCTTCGGTTTCGTCCTCCAGCAGAGCGTGGCTCAGCGCGCGCCGCTCGGTGACTTCCTCTCCCCGCGGCTGCTGCTCGACCTGATGAAGGTGCCGCGCTGGCTCGGCGGCATCGGGCTGATGGCGGCCGGTATGGCCCTGGGCGCGATCGCGCTCGGCCACGGCCAGCTCTCCCTCGTCGAGCCGCTGCTCGCGACCAACCTCCTGTTCGCCCTCGCGCTGTCCCGGCACCAGACCAAGCAGCCCCTGGGGCGGCAGGGCTGGGCCGGGCTCGCGCTGCTCGCGGGCGGGGTGACGACGTTCATCGTGGCGGGGCAGCCGCACGGCGGTACGGCGGTCACCGATCCGGTACGGCCCTGGCTGATCATCGGCGTGATGGTGGGACTGGCGATGCTGCTCACCGGGTACGCCAAGCGCGCCCGGCTCAGCTCGGCCCCGGTGCTGCTGGCACTGGCGGCGGGCCTGCTGTACGGCGTCCAGGACGCGCTGACCCGGGTGAGCGGGCAGCGCTTCAGCGAGGGCGGGATGCTGGAACTGCTGACCGGCTGGCAGCCGTACGCCGTGCTGGTGCTGGGCGTCACCGGGCTGATCCTGGTGCAGAGCGCGTTCGAGACGGGCTCGCTGCGGATGTCGCTGCCCGCGCTGACCGCCGCCCAGCCGATCGCCGGGATCATCTGCGGCGTCGGCTTCCTCGGCGACCGCCTCCGCACCGACACGGGCGCGCTGGCCTGGGAGGCCGCGGGCCTCGCCGCCGTCGTCGCGGGCATCGTCCTGCTGGGCATGCATCCGGCGATGCCCCGGGGGGCCACGGCGGCCACCACGGCGACGATGGGGCGGCTTCAGCCGGTCCGGCCCAGTTGAGTGTGCCCTGGCGCAGGTGTGCGGCGATCCGGGCCGCGTGAGTCCGTCCGGCGCGGGTGCGGTGATTCGGGCCGAGTAAGCCCGCCCCGCGTGGGGTGGTTCGCCGGGTGCGGGTGTGTGGGTGGTTGCTCGCGCAGCTCCCCGCGCCCCTCGAAGAGACCGGCGTTCCCGGCCGCCTTCGCCGGGCAGCACCCGGCATCCCGCAGCCCCAGCCGGGTGAGGCGCCTGCACGCGGCGGGCAGCGGTGCCCATGGTGGGGCGGGCTGCTTGGATGCGGGCATGAGTGCAGCTGACGAGATTCTTGACATCGTCGATGAGCGGGACCGGGTGATCGGGCAGGCGCCGCGCGGTGCCGTGTACGCCCGGGGGCTCCGGCATCGGTGTGTGTTCGTGCAGGTCAGAGATGGTGCCGGGCGGATCTTCGTGCATCGGCGGACGGCGACCAAGCTGGTGTTTCCCGCGCTGTACGACATGTTCGTCGGCGGGGTGGTCGGCACGGGTGAGTCGTACGACGACGCCGCGTCGCGGGAGGCCGAGGAGGAACTGGGGGTCTCGGGGCTGCCCGCACCGACGTACCTCTTCAAGTTCCTCTACGACGACGGCGCCGGGCAGACCTGGTGGTCCGCCGTCTACGAGGTGCGCTGCGAGCTGCCGGTGCGGCCCCAGGTCGAGGAGGTGGCCTGGCACGACTTCCTGCCCGAGAGCGAGCTGGAGTCGCGGCTCGGGGCGGGGCGGCGAACAGGGCAGCAGGCGGGACAGCGGGAGGGGGCCTGGGAGTGGGTGCCGGACGGGGTGGCCGCGTATCAGCGGCTGCGGGAGCATCGCTCGGCGGGTGACGGTCGCGGGTAGCGGTCGCGGGTAGCGGTCGCGGGTAGCGGTCGCGGGTAGCGGTCGCGGGTAGCGGTCGCGGGTAGCGGTCGCGGGTAGCGGTCGCGGGTAGCGGTCGCGGGTAGCGCGTGGCGCCCCCGGGCAGGCGGGACATCGGCCCCAGGGCCTAGGGTCGGGCATGTGAGCGAATTTGTGCGGAACGTCCGGCTGTGGTTCGCCCCCGAGCGGGTGAGCGCGGAGGGCCGCACCCCCGACTACCGGTTCTCACTGGCGAACGAGCGCACCTTTCTGGCCTGGCTGCGCACCGCGCTGGCGCTGATCGGCGGGGGTTTCGCCGTCGATCAGTTCCTGCCGGAGCTGCGCTGGGCGGTACGGGTCGCGCTCGCGCTGGCGCTGCTCGCGGCGGGGGTGCTGTGCTCGCTGCGCGCGGTCAATCACTGGGTGCGCTGCGAGCGGGCGATGCGGCGCGGCGAGGATCTTCCGGTGTCACGGTTCCCGGCGCTGCTGAGCCTGGTCATCGCGGTGGTGGCGCTGGGGATGGTCGTGGTCGTGCTGTTCGGTTGGGAGGGGTGAGCCCTCATGAGCGGTGAGGTCGGCCCGCCCCGGGATCCGGGGCTCCAGCCCGAGCGGACCCGGCTGGCCTGGCGGCGTACGACCCTCGCGGGCACCGTCGCCGCCGTGCTCGCCGTACGGACCACCCTGCGCGGAGGTTTCTCGGTCGCCGCCGCTCTCGCCTGCGCCGCGTGCTGTCTGCTGTGGCTGGGCTTCGTGCTGATCGCCCAGCGGCGGATACGCGCCCTCGCCGCGCAGAACCGGCCGCCCGCGCTGCCCGCCCGTCAGGCCGCGGCGGCGACGCTGTGCACGGTCGCGCTGGCCGTGTGCGCGGCGGCGGCGCTGATCTTCTGACCCGGGCGGGTCACGGATGCCCGCGCCCTTCCCGTTCCCATCCCCCGGCACCAATCGCGAGCCCGTTCCCATCCCCGGCACAAACCGCGAGCCCGTTCCCCTCCCCCGGCGCAAACCGCGAGGCACGCCACCGATATGCCCCTTATGCTCCCTTTCGTATGGCAATCTGTCCGTCGCCATTTCCCCCACCCCAAGGTGAGCAGCATGACCACCACGCACCTCGAACACTCCGCGCACGCGCACACCCACGGCCCGGACTGCGGTCACCCCGCCGTGCCACACGGCGACCATGTCGACTATGCGCACGACGGGCATCTGCACCGCGCGCACGACGGGCACTGGGACGAGTGCGAGTCCACCGGGCACACCGCCCACGCGGGGCACGAGCACCGGCACGGCGAGGGCTGCGGCCACGCCTCGGTGCTGCACGGCGACCATGTGGACTACGTCCACGACGGCCACCGGCACGCCGCCCACGGCGACCACTGGGACGACCACTAGGCCGGAATCGGCCCCCGAGGATCTCAGGACCTGACGATCCAGGGTGGCCCGGGTCACGTTCACGCGTGGGCGTCTGGACGGCATACCGACCGGTCGGCATCATGGTCACGTCCCGTTCACGCCTCCGTAGGAGCGACGATGGCCGCCGACCACCCGCCAGGGCTCGATCCCGTACGGCTGCGCGCTCTGCTCGACCGGGAGCGGCCCGGCATGGTGACCGGGCCGCTCACCGCCCGGCTGATCGAGGGCGGACGCTCGAATCTCACGTACACCGTCACCGACGGCGGTGCCCGGTGGGTCGTACGGCGTCCGCCGCTCGGCCATGTGCTGGCCACCGCGCACGACATGCGGCGCGAGCACCGGGTGATCAGCGCCCTGCACCCGACGGCCGTCCCGGTGCCGGAGCCGTTGCTGCTGTGCGAGGACGAGGACGTGCTGGGGGCGCCGTTCTATGTGATGGAATTCGTGCCCGGCACCCCCTACCGCACCGCCGGGCAGCTCGCCCCGCTGGGCCCCGAGCGCACCCGCGAGGCCGTACTGGCGCTGGTGGACACGCTGGTGGAGCTGCACGCGGTGGACCCCGGGGCGGTGGGGCTCGGCGACTTCGGGCGCCCCGACGGGTTCCTGGACCGGCAGCTGCGCCGCTGGGGCAAGCAGCTGGACGCCTCCCGCGCCCGCGACCTCGCGGGCATCGACGACCTGCACGCCGCACTCGGCCGCGCGCTGCCCCGCTCGCCCGCCCCGGCCGTGATCCACGGCGACTACCGGCTCGACAACGTCCTCCTGGACGGCGAGGACAAGATCGCCGCCGTCCTGGACTGGGAGATGTCCACGCTCGGCGATCCGCTGACCGATCTGGGCCTGCTGGTGATGTACGCCATCCCGCTGGGCACGCCCGACTCACCGGTCTCCACCACCGCCGAGGCCGCCGGGCACCCGGCGCCCGCCGAGCTGATCGAGCGGTACGCGGCCGGCTCGGGGCGTGATGTGACGGCGGTGTCCTGGTACACGGCGTTCGCCTGGTTCAAGCTCGCCGTGATCCTGGAGGGCATCCACTACCGCTACACGCTGGGGCAGACCGTCGGGCGGGGCTTCGACCGCATCGGCGATCTGGTGCCCGTCTTCATCGCGCACGGACTGACGACCCTCCAGGAAGGCTGACCGGCATGGACTTCGCGTTCGACGCCCGCACCGAGGAACTGCGCGCCGCCCTGCTCGCGTTCATGGACGAGTACGTGTATCCGGCGGAGGCCCTCGCCGAGGAGCAGCGCGCGGCCCTGGCCTCGCCCTGGGACACGCCGGCCGTGGTGGCGGAGCTGAAGGCCGAGGCCCGGCGGCGCGGGCTGTGGAATCTGTTCCTGCCGGACCCCGAGCACGGCGCCGGGCTGACCAACCTCCAGTACGCGCCGCTCGCCGAGATCACCGGCCGCTCCCCGCAGCTCGCGCCCACCGCGACCAACTGCGCCGCGCCCGACACCGGCAACATGGAGGTGCTCGCGCAGTTCGGCGACGCGGAGCAGCAGAAGCGGTGGCTTCAGCCGCTGCTCGCCGGGGAGATCCGCTCGGCCTTCGCGATGACCGAGCCGGAGGTGGCCTCCTCGGACGCCACCAACATCACGACCCGGATCGAGCGGGAGGGTGACGAGTACGTCATCACCGGCCGCAAGTGGTACATCTCCGGGGCGATGAACCCGGACTGCGCGATCTTCATCGTGATGGGCAAGACCGACCCGGACGGGCCGGATCCACGCCGCCAGCAGTCCATGGTGCTGGTCCCGCGCGACACGCCCGGCGTCACGGTCCGGCGCGCGATGCGGGTGTTCGGCTACGAGGACCACTCCCACGGCGGCCACGCCGAGGTCGTCCTCGACCACGCGCGCGTGCCGGTGTCGCAGCTGATCGGCGAGGAGGGCGGCGGCTTCGCCATCGCTCAGGCCCGGCTCGGGCCCGGCCGGATCCATCACTGCATGCGGCTGATCGGCATGGCGGAACGGGCGATCGAGCTGATGTGCCGACGGGCGGTGTCCCGTACGGCGTTCGGCAAGGCGCTGGCGGAACAGGGCGTGGTCCACAACTGGATCGCGGACGCGCGGGTGACCGTCGAGCAGTTGCGGCTGCTGGTGCTGAAGACGGCCTGGCTGATGGACACCGTCGGCAACAAGGGCGCGCACACCGAGATCCAGGCCATCAAGATCGCGACGCCCCGCGCGGTCGTGCGGATCCTCGACCAGGCGATCCAGCTGCACGGCGCGGGCGGGGTGAGCCAGGACTTCCCGCTGGCCGAGCTGTACGCCGGGGCGCGCACGCTGATGATCGCGGACGGGCCGGACGAGGTGCACCAGCGGTCGCTGGCGCGGCGGGAGCTGAGGAAGTACGGGAGCTGAGGAAGTACCTGTGGGTCCCTCGCCGGTCAGGGCCTGCCGTTCGGCCCTACGGCCGCAGCGCCCGCAGCAGCAGGTCCGCCAAGTGGTCGGCGACCTGCTGCGGGGTGAGCGGGCCGTCGGGGCGGTACCAGGTCGACAGGTGGTGGACGGAGCCGAAGTGGTAGTCCACCACCAGGTCGGCGGGGGTCGCGTCGGAGAAGACGCCGTTGCGCTGGCCCTCCTCGATGAGCGCGCGGAAGCGTTCGTGGTAGCGGCGGCGCTCGGCGCGGACCTGCTTGTTCTTCTCCGGGCCGAGGTGGTGCATCGAGCGGAAGAAGATCATCGCGTCGTCGAGGTTCTCGATGGTGGTGACCACCACGTCCGCCGCCGCGTCCCGCAGGCGCTGCTCCACCGGCTCGTCGGCGTCGGCGAAGGCGTCGAGACGTTCCTGCTGGACGCGCAGCATCCGCGCGTACACCTCGTGCAGCAGATCGTCCTTGGAGCCGAAGTAGTGGTAGAGCGCGCCCTTGGTGACGCCCGCGGCCTCCACGATCTCCTGCACGGAGGTGCGGTCGTAGCCCTGCTCGGCGAAGAGCCGGGTGGCGGCGGCGAGCAGCCGCTGCGGGACGGGGGTCCCTTCTTCGTCCGTCGTCCTGGGCACTGCCGCCACCTGCTTTCCGTGATGCGCTACCGACGTTCCCGCGAACGGGAGCGCGACTCCCGACGGAGGATCTTCCCACTGGGCCATCCGGGCACGTCGGGCAGGATCTCCACCGGCCACCGGGATGCGTGGGCGGCCCGGCTCACCGCCTGGCCTCCCAGGTGCGCTGGAGGTGGTTCATGCCGCCCAGCCAGCGGTCCGGGTCGGCGGCGCGCGCCCGGTGGTACGCGGCGACCTCGGGGTGCGGCAGGATCAGGAACCGGTCCTCGGCCATGCCCTTGAACAGGGCGTCGGCCACGTCCCGCGGCTCGATCGCGGTCGGCTTGAGCACCAGGTCCCCCGCGCTGCCGGCGGCGGCCAGCATGTCGGTGCGCACCCCCTGCGGGCAGATGGCGTGCACCTTCAGCCCGCGGTGCCGGTACGTCAGCGACAGCCACTCGGCGAAGGCGTGGGCGCCGTGCTTGGTGACGCTGTAGGGGGCGGCGCCGATCATGGTGAGCAGTCCGGCGGCGGAGACGGTCGACACGAACCGCCCGCTGCCACGCTCCAGCCACCCCGGCAGCAGCGCCCGCGCCGCCCGCACGTGCGCCATCACATTGACGTCCCAGGCGGCGGCCCACACCTCCTCCCCGGCGGCCTCGGAGCCACCGGACCCGAGCCCGGCGTTGGCGCAGTAGACGTCGACGGTGCCGTCGAGCGCGTCGAGCGCCGCGTCCACGATCCCGGACGCGTCCCCGGGGAGGGCGATCCCGCCGATCTCCCGGGCCACGGCCTCGGCCTTCCCGGCGTCGAGGTCATTGACGACGACCCGGGCCCCTTCGGCGCCGAACCGCCGGGCGAGCGCGGCCCCGATCCCGCCGCCCGCCCCGGTGACGACCACTCCGGCACCCCGCACGCTGACCACCATCGCCCTCCACGCCGCACGATCCGGACCCCGCCAGGCCAGACTAACCGGTCGGTATGTCGCTGGTAAGGGCACGCACCCACCACGGAAGGCGGTACGGGACACCGGCGCGCGGGCGCGACAGGCCCAGGAACCGCGCACCCTCCCCACACCCCGCACCGGCATCTACCTTGCCCCTCATGCCCCCATCGAGACGTACGGTGCTCGCCACGGCCACCGCCGCGCTGGCGCTCTCGCCCACCCCGGCCGGAGCCGGGGAACTCCCCCACCGGCCCCGTACCCTCCGTACCGGCTTCGAGTGTCTGTCGGCGGACGGCTACGCCCTCCTGGACGGCGCCCGCGCGGGGATCGTCACCAACCCCACCGGAGTGACCCGCGAGGTCCGCCACATCGTGGATGTCATGCACGCCGACGAACGGGTGAACCTCACCGCCGTGTTCGGCCCGGAGCACGGATTCCGCGGCACCGCCCAGGCGGGCGGCTCCGAGGGCCGCCACGACGATCCGGCGACCGGCCTGCCCGTCCACGACACGTACGGCCTGTCGGGGCGGCGGCTCGCGGATGTCTTCACCGCGTCCGGCGTGGACACGGTGGTCTTCGACATCCAGGACGTCGGCGCCCGCTTCTACACCTACATCTGGACGCTGTACGACTGCATGGAGGCGGCCCGGCTGGCCGGGAAGCGGTTCGTCGTCCTGGACCGGCCGAACCCGGTCACCGGGCGCGGCGCGTACGGGCCGGTGCTGGAACCCCGGTACGCGAGTTTCGTCGGCCGGCGGCCCATCGCGCAGGCCCACGGGATGACGGTCGGGGAGCTGGCCGGGCTGTTCAACGGGGAGTTCCTGGCGGCGCCGGTGCCGCTGGACGTCGTACGGATGACGGGGTGGCGGCGGTCGGACTTCTACGACGCGTCGGGGCTGCCGTGGGTGCCGCCGAGCCCGAACATGCCGACGCCGGACACCGCGCTGGTCTACGCGGGGACCGCTCTGTTCGAGGGGACGAACCTCTCCGAGGGGCGCGGCACCACCCGTCCCTTCGAACTGCTCGGCGCGGAGGGCCTGGACGGGCGCTGGGCCGCCGTCGTGACGGAACGCGGGTTGCCGGGCGTGCGGTTCCGGGAGGCGTACTTCACGCCGACGTTCTCCAAGTTCCCGAACCGGACCGTGGGCGGCGTCCAGATCCATGTGCACGACCGGGCCGTGTACGACCCGGTACGGACCGGGATCGAGCTGCTCGTGACCGCCAAGCGGTCCTGGAGCGGCTTCCGCTGGCTGGCGAACCACTGGATCGACACCCTCACCGGGTCCGCCCTGGTCCGCACGATGATCGACGCCGGGGCGGACGCCGACGAGGTGGTGGCGGCCTGGCAGGACGGGCTGGCGGCGTTCCGGCGGACGCGGGCGGGGTATCTGCTGTACCGGGGTGTGACACCCGGGGCCCGGCGGGAGAAAGCGGGCCGGAC
>NZ_JBHYUG010000031.1:32321-75504 GCF_042749375.1 Streptomyces sp. NPDC059477
GGGGGGGGGGGGGGGGGGGGGGGGGGGGGGGGGGGGGGGGGGGCGGGGGGGGGGTTTGGGGCGCTCGCGGGGCGGCGGGGGGGGGGGGGGCCGCCCCCCCGCGGCCGTGACTCAGCGGCGATTCAACGGTGATTCAGCGGTGTGAGGTGAACTCCACGACCTGCTGATAGGTCGGCCGGTTCTGCCAGCTGATGTGGGGGTGGGTGATGCCGCCGAGGGCCCGCTGGTTGAGCGAGTCGGCGCACCACTGGTCACCGGCGGCGCACAGGTCGTCGCCGGTGTAGACCTGGGCCGGGGTCTTGGCGGCGGCCTGTTTGAGCGTGGTGATCAGGGCGTCCCGGCAGGCGGTGAGGGAGCCGTCGCCGCAGTAGGTGTCGCCGAGCGGGCCCTGGACGGACTCGCCGAGCACCGCGCGGATGTCCTTGTCGACATAGCTCCACCAGCCGTACTGGAAGGCGCTTCCGGCGTGGGCGCCGGTCGGGCCGTGGGCGGCGGACGGGGACTCGTCGACGGGCAGGTTCGCGGTGATCGCCGTGTAGAGGTCGCTGCCGAGGCCGGGTTCGAACTGGGCCTTGACCAGCAGCGGCCACCAGGCGTCCAGGATCCGGATGGCGTCGGCGTGGGCGTAGGTCTTGGAGCCCGCGGACGTCTCGGTGCGTTTGCCGCCCGCTGTCACCCACGCCTGGAGCTTGCTCACCGCCGAGGCCGCCGCCGGATCGGCTACGGGGGTGCTGGTGAGGACCGTCAGCAGGTCGGGCAGCACCTGCTCGGCGCGCAGGTCGGCGAGGCCCGCGTCGGCCATGGCCTTGACCAGCGCGGACCGGGTCACCCCGCCCTGCTGGACGAGTTTCTTCACCCGGTCGTCCAGCAGATCGCCGCGGTGCACCGAGCCATTGCCCCAGGGGGCGGCGGTGTAGTCCTTGGCCTGTTTGTTGTTCCAGGAGATGTAGTAGTCCTGGTCGATGGAGTTCGGGTGCTGGGACGGCGGGGTGTAGTCGGCGGTGTTGGTCGCCGGGTCCCAGCCGCGCCATTCGTACGCCGGCTGCGCCCAGACCGGGAACTCGGGGTCGACGCCGGTCGCGCGGACCGGATTGTCGCCGCTGTTGTAGTAGGCGGTGTGCGCGGAGTCGGCGTAGAACCAGTTGAAGGTGTAGTTGATGTGCTGCACCGCCTGCTGGAAGGTCTGCGCGCTGTTCACATGGCCGGGGTCGTTGAGCATCTGGAAGCCGATGATCGACTCGGCCTCGTTGAGGAAGGACGAGCGCAGGGTGGTGTAGGCGACCTTCTTGCCGCCGACGGTGGCGCGGTACTCGACGGGACCGTACTCGGTGCGCCACACCCGCATGGTGTACGAACCGGCGGCGGTGCCGTCCGCGACGGTCGGCTTCCAGGTGTTCTTCTGCTCGACCTTCTCCATGGGCGTGCACACGCCCCGGTAGAGATAGTGGTAGTCGTCCTGGCACAGCTCGACGGCGTAGGTGTCGATGATGTCCTGGCCGGAGGTGGTGGCGCTCCAGGCGTAGTCCTGGCCGCGGCCCAGCAGGACGTACATGCCGAGTCCGGCGAAGGTGGCGCCGCGGGCGCTCAGGCCCGGTCCCTGGATCTCCTGGAGCATCAGCAGCTGCGGCGCGAAGTAGCCGGTCTGCGGCCCGAACACGGCGATGGGGTTCCCGCTCGCGGTGTGTTCGCCGCTGACCACCAGGGCGTTGGACATGCCGCGCTTGGCGGAGGTGACGGCGTTCGCGGCGGCGTCGGCGGAGGTGCCGGTGGCCGCCGGGGTGGCCGCGCTGCCGGTGCGGTCGTGGATGAGGGGTTCCTGGGTGACCGAGCCCGGGTCGGGCAGGGCGGTGCCCTGCGGGTTCGCGGGTTTGGTGCCGTACGGGAAGCTGCCCTCCTGGACGGTGAGCACGGCCTCGGGGTCGTTGCGCTCGCGGAAGGACTCCCAGACCTCGGTGCCCTGCTGCACGCCGTACCGCTGCTGGGCGGCGAGCAGGGAGAGGGCGTTGTTGACCTCGCCGCCGCCTCCGGCGCCGAAGAGCGAGCCGATCACGGAGGCGAGGGCGACCAGGTCGGTGGATTTGAAGGGCTTGATGGTGCCCGCGTTGGTGAGGGAGTCCTTGTGGCCGGTGAGGACGTATTCGCCGGGGAAGTAGCGACCGCTGTCGGCGGCGGCGATGTAGGCGTTGATGCCGTCGACGTAGGCGTTCACGTCGGCGAGGGCCTGGCGGCCCCGTTCGCCGTTGGTCGCGGTGGCGCGGTCGATCTGGGCCTGGAGGTCGGCCTCGGTGTAGGGGGCGTTGCGCCAGAAGGTCTGTTCCAGGCCCTGGTTGTCGAGGGCGCCGCCCGCGAAGGAGGTGAGCTGGCCGCGGCCGACGTGCCGGAACAGGTCCATCAGCCAGAGCCGGTCCTGGGCGGCGGCGTAACCGGCGCCGAACTCGGTGCCGTAGCGGGTGGTGCCCGTGATGTGCGGCACACCTGTCTTCTTGTCGCGGACGATGGTGACGTCCGTGCGTCCGGCGGGCTTGAGGGTGGAGGCGACCTGGTCGGCGGGGACGCCGAAGGAGGCGTCGTTGAAGAAGGTGTTGAGGGTGGCGTCGGTCAGCGACTGGTAGCCGGTGGGGAGCTTGGCATAGGGCCCGAGCTGGTCCTGGGCGTGTTCGGGCTGGGTGCCGAAGGCCTGGTTGAGCAGGATCTGGGCGAGGGTGGCGTTGCCGTTCTGGCCGGGCGGCAGGATGTCCGAGCACTGGTTGCCGCAGTGGTCCGCGACCGCCGCCGCATCGGCCACCGTGGGGGTGGTGGCCGAGGCGGCTTGGGAAAGCGGAGACAAAAGCCCGGCAATCAGAGCGCATACGGAGACGGTCTTCAGGAACCCACGAGGAGTGTGGGGAGTTCTCAGTCTGTCGAGGTCGGTGCGTGGGGTGCGCCGTGACATGGCAGCTCCTCCCGATGGGGATGGGGCCGGACGTTACCGGCGGTATCCCCCGGTTAAAAGATGAACATGCGTCAAGTTTCCGGGTCGCTCCCGCTGCTCGGCGGGGCCGCCGGAAATCAGTGGGAGCCGGAAGGGAGCCGAATCGCTTGTCGATACGTCTATTCGGCGAAGTCCGTTCGATGACGCCGCAGTGACCGAAGTACAGGTGCAGGTGTGACGGAGGTGCAGGGCGATGGCCGGTTTCCGGAGTCTGGCAAGACAGGTGCGCGATCCTCGGTGCGATCTGGCACTACGGCGCTATTCACTGCGCAAGTGCCTTGAGCGATTTGCCCCTTATGGGCATAGAGCGACCTGGGATCATCTGTGCTCCCGGGCCGGGTTCGGCCCCGAGGACCGCTCTCCCGACCCGGTGCGGCTCGTGGCCGCGCTGGAGGAGCTGGAAGAGGCGCGGGTGGTCTGGCTGGCCTATGAGACCGAGTTCGCCGAGCGCCGCAGGAAGGAGAAGCACGACGGGCTGCGCAGGCCGGGCAGCGTGGACGACTGGCACCGGCTGACCTGGGGCGGATTCGGCGCCGCGTGGTGCGACGACCCCCGGGTGCACCCCGGTGAGCCCCTCGCGGAGGTGCTGCGCCGGCTGATCGCGGCCCTGGAGCGCGAGCCGGGCGCCGAGTGCCCCGTCTGTGGCGGCGAACGCCTCGTCTGGAAATACGAACTCGACCACGAGCCGTCCTCCGGCCCGGTCTGCACGGACTGCGGAATCCTGGTCCCGCGCCCGGTGCTCACGCCGGAGGCACTGGCGTATGCGCGACGCGGCCAGTTGCTGATGTCGGCGTAGGCGCTGCCGCGCGGGGGGTGAGGTGCCGCGGCGCTGGTTGGTGGGGGCGTGGGTGCTGGTGGGGTGAGTGGCGGGACTGTGCGAGGTGGTGTCGGGGTGGTGTCGAGGTGAGCGCCGGATCAAGGCCGAGGTGGGTGCCGGGTCGGTGGGCACGGCGAGCGCAGGTCGGCGGCGAGGTGAGCGTGGTCGTGGTCGGCGATGGGTCGGCGCCGAGGTGGGCGCAGGTCGTACCGGGTCGCTGCCCAGGCGGGCGCGAGGTCGGTACCGGGTCACTGCCCAGGCGGGCGCGGGTACGGGGCTGTTGAGCAGGGCCGGTCGGTGGCCGGTGGGGTGTGAGTGTCGGCGGTGGATCTGCTCCGGGGTGGCGCGGGCGTAGGTGTCGGAGGGCGGCGGATCGGCGGCGGGCGGGATCTGAGCGCCGGCGACCGATCCAGGTCAGGCGTGGGCCGCAGGACACGTACGGCCTGGCGGACACCCTGAGCCTGCCCACGGGCGAACGGGTGGACTCCAGCGCCGCGTTGGTCGCAGCCGGGCCGGCCGTGACGCCCTGAGGGGCGCGGGGAACTGCGCGAATCACCACGAACCACCCGCACCCGGCGTCCGGCCCCCCGTACCGGCACCCGGCAGCGGACATCCGCACCGGACATCCGCACCGGGCATCCGCGCGAGCCGTCCCTTACCGTCGCCGTTCCACCAGCAGCCGCGACCCCGCCCGTTCCTGGCCGAACGCGTCGTCGGGATTGGACAGCACACAGCTGTCCAGCGACAGACACCCGCACCCGATGCAGTCCGTCAGATGGTCCCGCAGCCGATTGAGCTGCCGGATCCGTTCGTCCAGCTCCGAGCGCCACGCCTGCGACAGCTTCGCCCAGTCCTCCCGCGTCGGCGTCCGCTCCTCCGGCAGTTCCGCCAGCGCCTCACGGATCGTGGCGAGCGGGATGCCGACCCGCTGTGCCGCCCGGACGAAGGCGACCCGCCGCAGGGCGTCACGCGAGTACCGGCGCTGATTGCCCGTCGTCCGGCGGCTGCTGATCAGCCCCTTGGACTCGTAGAAGTGCAGCGCGGACACGGCCGCGCCGCTGCGCGCCGACAACTGGCCGACGGTGAGTTCATGGATGTTCTCAGGAATCTGCGGCATCACCGCAACACTACCCATCCGCGGGATTCTCCTCCGTTGACATCCTCGCCACCCCACACCAAGCTAAGCAGTTGCTTAGCACTGTGCGTGATCGACGTACGTGATCGATGGGTCGAGCGAGAGGCCGGGGCATGGCAGAGGCGAGGATCTTCACGTCCGTGGACGAGCTGAAGGCCGCGGTGGGCGAGCGGCTGGGACACACCGACTGGGTGGAGATCGACCAGAAGCGGATCGACCTGTTCGCCGAGGCGACCGGCGACCACCAGTGGATCCATGTCGATCCGGAGAAGGCGGCGACCGGCCCGTTCGGCACGACCATCGCCCACGGCTACCTCACCCTCTCCCTGCTGCCGCTGTTCGCCCCGCAGCTGATCGGCGTCGAGGGCGTGACGATGGGCGTCAACTACGGCACCAACAAGGTGCGCTTCCCCGCCCCCGTCCCGGTCGGCTCCCGGCTGCGCTCGACGGCGACGGTCTCCGCGGTGGACGAGGTACCGGGCGGCGTCCAGGTCACCCTCGCCTTCACGGTCGAGCGCGAGGGCGAGGAGAAGCCGGTGTGCGTGGCGGAGTCGGTGTCCCGCTACTACCTCTAGACCGCCACCCCGGCCACCAAACCGGCCGCCACCCCGGCCATCATTCCGGCCACCAACCCGGCCGCCACCCCTGCCACCATTCCGGCCACCAACCCGGCTACCGCCCCGGCTTCCCCGCCCCCACCATCCGCAGCACCAGGTCCGCGTACAGCGTGCCGACCTCGGCGGGGGTCCAGGGGCCGCGCGTACTGAACCAGCGGGCCACGTCGATGCAGAGCGACAGCACGGCGAGGGTGGTGCCGTGCACGTCGAGCACCTCGAACTCACCCGCCGCGACCCCCTCCTCGATGATCCCGCGGACCTCGGCGTCACACTGCCGGCGCAGCGCGACGATCTCCGCGCGCGCGTCCGGCCCGAGGGAGTCCAGTTCGTACTGCACGACCCGGGCGGTGGTACGCCGTCCCGCGTGCCAGCGGACGAAGGAGGCGACCGCGTCGGCCAGCCGCTCGCTCGCCGTGCCCGCACCGCGGGCGGCGGTGCGCAGAATGTCCAGCGCCTTCTCGTGGCCGATCCGGCTGATCCGGTGGAGCAGCTCTTCCTTGGTCTTGTAGTGGATGTAGAGCGCGGCCGGGCTCATCCCCGCGCGGCCCGCGATGTCGCGGGTGGTGGTGGCGTGGTAGCCGCGCTCGGCGAAGGCCTCCACCGCGGCGATCAGCAGCCGCCGCGCCGCGTCCGGGGTGACCTCGGCCCACGACTCGTCCTCGTCGCCGGCCGCCGCTTCCTGCGCCGTACTCATCGCGTCCTCGTCCCTCTCGCCGACAGCGCCCCCACCATACAGCCGAGGGTGAGCGGGCGCTTAGTGGACGGGGCGCCGCACTGCGCCGGGCGGGTCAGAGCTTCTCGAAGGGGTCGTGCTCGGCGAGCAGCTTCTCCAGGCGGGCCTGGTCGACCCGGCTGACGATCTGCCCGGCCTCCTGGCGGTCGCGGACCACCTTGGCGAGGGTGAAGGCGGAGGTGACGAGGTAGAGGACGGCGACGGCCAGGAAGGAGCGGACCCAGGGGTCGGCGTCCAGCTGGAAGATGCCGATGCCGGTGGCGCCCAGGGCGACCGCGAAGGAGAGGACGGCCTGACCGTGATAGGCGGCGGTGGTCTGCTGTTTGACGGGTGTGTCACTCATGCGGAACAGGTTCGGCGACCGTGGCGCCCGCCACATCCGTCGGTGTACTCAGAGAGCTACTCAGACGGCCCGCACCCGCTACGACGCCGGCCCGCACCCGGCATCCGGACTAGCACCGCTAGTTTCTGGCCCCCCGCCCTACTATGTGCGCCATGGCCCGACCCCGCAAACCCCTGCTGAGCACCGAACGCATCGTCGCGACGGCCCGGGAACTGGTGGACGCGGAGGGGCTCACCGCCGTCTCCACCCGCCGGCTCGCCGCCGAGCTGGGGGTGAGCGGGCCCTCGCTGTACAACCACTTCCGCACCAAGGACGAGATCCTGGAGGCGGTCGCCGAGTCGGTGATCGAGCAGGTCGATCTGTCGATGTTCGAGGACGGCCGGGACTGGCGCACCGCGCTGCACGACTACGCGCTCTCCTACCGCGGCGCCCTGCGCGACCACCCCCACATCGTGCCCGTGCTGGCCGGTGGTCCCGGCCGGCGTCCGGCCGCGCTGCGGCTCGCGGACGTGGTGTACGGGGCGATGGTCGCGGCGGGCTGGCCGCCGGCCCAGGCCACATCGATCGGGGCGCTGATGCGGTACTTCATCATGGGGTCCGCGCTCGGCTCGTTCGCCGGGGGTTTCGTGCGGGACGAGAGCGCGTACGACCCCGCCGACTACCCGCATCTCGGGCAGGCCCATCTGCTCCCCGAGCGGCAGCGCAAGGTGGACGAGCGGGCGTTCGAGGTGGGGCTCACCGCGCTGCTGGACGGGTTGGCGGTGCGGTTCGAGCGGGTGCGGGGCGAGGGCGGCTGAGCCGTCGTAGCGGGGAGGTGTTTCGGTGGGCGCCGAACCGTCCGTGGCGCACGCTGGAGACATGTCGACCAACGACCCCCGGGCTCCGGAGTTCGCGGCCTTCGCCGCGCTGCTCGCCGATGAGACCCGGGTGCGCTGTCTGCTCGCGCTGCTCGACGGGCGGGCCTGGACCGCCGGGGAACTGGCCCGGCACGCCGGGGTCGCCGCGTCCACGGTGAGCGAGCACCTCGGGAAGCTGGTGTCGGGCGGGCTGCTGACCGAGGAACGGCAGGGCCGGCACCGGTACGTACGGCTGGCGGGCCCGTCCGTCGCCCAGCTCGTGGAGGATCTGGCGGCCCGGGTCGGGCCGGACGCCGTACGGCAGCCCCGTACCCTGCGCGAAGCCGGGGCCGGGTCGGCGATGGCGCGCGGGCGGACCTGCTACGACCATCTCGCCGGGCGGCTCGGCATCGTGCTCACGGACGCGCTGACCGCACGCGGGCTGCTGCGGCAGGACACCGGGTTCGCGCTGACCGACGACGGGGTGGACTGGTTCGACGCGGCGGGCATCGCGCTGCGCCGGACCGGACGCCGCCCGCTCGCCCGCGCCTGCCTGGACTGGACCGAGCGGCGGCCCCATCTCGGCGGGGTCGCGGGGGCCGCGCTGTGCCGGCACGCCCTCGACACGGGCTGGTGTGTGCGGATCGGGTCCCAGCGGGCCGTGAAGGTGACCGGGGAGGGGGAACGGGCGCTGGGGCGGCTGCTCGGCATCGACGCCGGGGCCCTGAGCTGACCGCACTCCCGCCCGCCTTCACCGATACCCCGGCCTCGCACTGACCGGCGCCCCGCCCGCCGCGCTGACCGGTCGGCCCCCGCCGACGTCCGTCCTGCGTTGATCTGCGCAACCCCCCGGCCGTTGACCTGCGAACACTCCTCGGCCTCTGGCGTGCCGTCCGAAATCCGCCAGCCCTTCCCCGTCAGCATTCCTACGCTCAGGAGCATGATGAACCACTCCCCCGGCCGCCCCTCGCGTCGCCTCGCTCGGCGCCCCGAGGTGACGGCCGCTGCCGCCGTCGTGGTCACCGTCGTGCTGTGGGCGTCCGCGTTCGTGTCGATCCGCAGCGCCGGCGCGGCGTACTCGCCGGGAGCGCTCGCGCTGGGCCGGCTGGCGGCGGGCGCGCTCGCGCTGGGCGCGTGGTGTCTCGTACGGCGGGAAGGGTGGCCCGCGCGGGCGGCGTGGCCCGGCATCGCGATATCGGGGGTGCTGTGGTTCGGCGTCTACATGGTCGTCCTGAACTGGGGCGAGCAGCAGGTGGACGCCGGTACCGCCGCGCTGGTCGTGAACACCGGGCCGATCCTCATCGCGCTGTTCGGCGCCCGGCTGCTCGGCGATCCGATGCCGCCGCGGCTGCTGGCGGGCATCGCGGTGTCGTTCGCGGGCGCCGTCACCGTCGGGCTGTCGATGTCGGGGCAGGGTGGGGCGTCCGTGCTCGGCGTGGTGCTGTGCCTGATCGCGGCCGTCGCGTACGCGGGCGGTGTGGTCGCGCAGAAACCCGCGCTGGGGCACGCGAGCGTCCTCCAGGTGACGACGTTCGGCTGTGCGGTGGGGGCGGTGCTGTGTCTGCCGTTCTCCTGGCAGCTGATCACCGAGGCGTCCCGGGCGCCGCTGTCCGCCACGCTCAACATGGTCTATCTCGGCATCTTCCCGACCGCGCTCGCCTTCACCACCTGGGCCTACGCCCTGGCACGGACGACCGCGAGCCGGATGGGGGCGACGACGTACGCCGTTCCCGCGCTGGTGGTGCTGATGTCGTGGCTGGCGCTCGGTGAGGTACCCGGGGTGCTCACGCTGGCGGGTGGGGTGCTGTGTCTGGTGGGTGTGGGGGTATCGCGGTCGCGGTCCCGGGCCGTCCCTGCCATCGACCCGGAAGTGCCCCCACCCGTCGGCCCCGGACCTGCCCCTTCCCCGGCAGCCGGACGGGCCGACGCCGCCTGATGCCCTGACGTCCCCGCGTCGCGACGCCCCTCAGAACGTCACCAGCGCCCGTCCCCCTTTCCCCGCCACCATGTTCTCGAACGCCGCCGGGATGCCGTCCAGGCCGATGCGTGCCGTCACCAGGGACGCGAGGTCCAGGCGGCCCGCGCGGACGTGGTCGGCGAGGACCGGCAGATCCCGTACGGGGTCGGAGTTGCCGTAGACGCAGCCGGACAGGGTGCGGCCCCAGTGGAAGATCTCCAGGGCGTTGAAGGTGACCAGCTGGTCCTTGCCGCCGATGCCGACGACCGTGGTGCGTCCGCCGCGCCGGGTGGACTCCCAGGCCGTACGGATGGTGACCGCGCGGCCCACGCACTCCACGGCCACGTCCACGCCCTGCTTACCGGTGAGGGCGCGGATGTCCCGGGCGGTGCGCTCGGAGGCGATCACATAGTCGGTGGCGCCCGCAGCCCTGGCCAGTTCCTCCTTGGCCGGGGAGACATCGACCGCCACGATCCGGGAGGCGCCCGCGATCCGCGCGGCCTGGAGGGTGGCCAGGCCCACCCCGCCGACGCCGAACACGGCGACGCTCTCGCCGGGCGCCACCCGTGCCGAGTGGTGCACGGCGCCGTAGCCGGTGAGGACCGCGCAGCCGAGCAGGGCCGCGTCGGTGAGCGGGATGCCGTCGGGCAGCGGCAGCACACAGGACCGCGGGACGACGGTCTCCTGCGCGAACGCGGCCACGTTCAGGCCGGGATGCAGATCGACGCCGGTGACGGTACGGGCGTGGACATCGGCGGCCCCGTTCATCGCGTTGGCGCACAGCCACACCTCGCCGCGCTCGCAGGCGGGGCAGCTTCCGCAGGACGGGGCCCAGTTGAGCACCACGGGAGCACCGGGGGCGAGGTCCGTGACGCCCTCCCCCACGGACACCACCGTGCCCGCGCCCTCGTGACCGAGGACCGCCGGGACCGGGATGCTCATGGTGCCGTTGGACAGGGACAGGTCGGAGTGGCACACCCCGGCGGCTGCGAGCCGCACCCGGACCCGGCCCGGACCCGGCTCGGGCAGCTCGATGTCGGTGATCTCCAGCGGAGCACCGACGGCGGTCAGGACAGCGGCGCGTACGGTCGTCATGAGGGGCGACTCTCCTGGAAGGGGTCAGGCCGGAAGGAACCAGGCCGGAAGGGATCGAGCCGGGAGCGATCAGACGGGTGAGGATCGTCTAGAAGTGACCAGAATCAATCAGAACTGACTAGAACTGAAGGGATTTGGTCTGGAGGTACTCCGCGAGGCCGTGCGCGCCCAGTTCCCGGCCCACGCCCGACTGCTTGTAGCCGCCGAACGGGGCCAGCGGGTTGAAGCGCCCGCCGTTGATGTCGACCTGGCCGGTGTCCATCCGCCGGGCGAAGGCGACCGCCTCCGCCACCTCGCCCGCCCACACGGCACCGGCGAGCCCGTAGACCGTGCCGTTGGCGATCCGAAGGGCGTCCTCCTCGTCCTCGTAGGGCAGCAGGGACAGGACCGGGCCGAAGATCTCCTCCTGGGCGATGGTCATCTCCGGGGTGACGTCGGCGAAGACGGTCGGGCTGATGTAGTAACCCCGCTCGCGCGGCGCCTCGGGGCCTCCGGCCACCAGCCGGGCGCCCTCGGCGACGCCCTGCGCGATGTACCCCCGTACCCGCTCCCGCTGCTTGGCGTTGACGACCGGGCCGATGCGCTCGCCGTACTTGGCGGCGGCCGTGGCGGCCAGCGCGACCGCCTCGTCGTACCGCTCGCGGTGGACCAGCATCCGGGTCCAGGCGCTGCACGTCTGCCCGGAGTTGGACATCACGTTGGCGACCCCGACATGGACGGCACGGGCGAGGTCGGCGCTCGGCAGGATCACGTTGGCGGACTTGCCGCCCAGTTCCAGGGCGACCGTCTTGATGGCCGCGCCCGCCGTCGCGGCGATGCTGCGGCCGACGGCCGTGGAGCCGGTGAAGGAGACCAGGTCGACGCCCGGGTGCTCGGCGAGCGCCTGCCCGGCGACCGGGCCCAGGCCGGTGACCAGGTTGAACACCCCGGCCGGCACGCCCGCCTCATGGACCGCCTCGGCGAACAGCTGGGCGGTGAGCGGGGTGTCCTCGGCGGGCTTGAGGACCACCGTGCAGCCGGCCGCGAGCGCCGGGGCGACCTTGGCGACGATCTGGTGCAGCGGGTAGTTCCAGGGGGTGATCGCGCCGACCACGCCGACCGGCTCCTGGAGGACGGTCGAGTTGCCGACCTGCTCCTCGAAGAGGTGGGTGGCGGCCAGTTCGGCGTACGAGGCGGCCACCGCGATCGGCATGGAGACATGGACGGCCTGCGAGAACGGGAGCGGGGAGCCCAGTTCGGCGGTGACGGTCCCGGCGATCTCGTCCTTGCGGGCGGTGAGGGCGTCCCGCAGGGCCGCGAGCCGGGCGGCGCGCTCGGCGGGCGGGGTGGCCGCCCAGGACGGCAGGGCGGCCCGCGCGGCCCGTACCGCCGCGTCGACGTCCTCGGCGGTGCCCGCCGGGACCCGGCCGATGACCTGCTCGTCGACCGGGTTCACCACGTCGATGTATCCGGTGCCCGCCGCGGGGCGCCAGGCGCCGTCGATGTACATCCCGTTCTGGGCCTTCATGCTCTGCCTCCCGAAACAGCGGTGTCGTCCAGCTTCCAAACTAGCGGCGATAGTTTTTTCTCGCCAGGGGCGTCCGCCGCTCGGGACGCCGGAACGCCTTCACGCTGAGACGCCGGAACACCGAGAGGGCGCCACCCGGAAAAGGGGTGCCCCTCAGAAGTCGACCCGTACCCGGTCATCCGCCCGCCCCACCGACTCCTGCCCGAACGCCTTCTCGTAGTCCCGGCGGATCTCCTCGATCGCCCGGTCGGCCGGGGCCGCCTCCCCGACCGGGTACAGCAGGAGCAGTTCGTACGACCGCTCCTTCTCGATCGTGCCGGTGCCGTCCCGCCACTGGCCGCGCCCGCTCCGTACGGTCAGCCCGTCGGGAAAGGCCGGGGTGACCTCCTCGTCGATGAACGTCATGAACTGCCGGTCGGTCACCGCCGGGCCGCCGTCGATCCGCGCGGTGCCGAAGAACAGCCGGGTCTCGGCGTACGGCTCACCGCGCACCGCCGGGGACGTGTGGCCCCCGGCCCCCGAGCCGTCGAGGGTGGCGTAGGCGGCGGTGGGGACGCCCACGGCCAGCAGGGCGGCGGCGGTGACGAGGGCGGTCCGGGTACGGACCGGCTGGATCTTCATGCCCCTCACCTACGGGATTCCGCCCCCGCGGGTCCCTCCGCCGCGCGGGCGGTGTCCTTCGGTACGTCGGCCGGTTCCCGGGCGGGCGAGCGCAGCGCCACCCCCGCCGACAGCAGGAGAAGCCCGCCGAGCAGCACGAACGGGGCCGCCACGCCCGCGACCCCGGCGACCAGGCCCGCTCCGGCGGGGGCGGCCACCTGGCCGAGGCGGTTGCCGGTGAGGCGCAGGGCGAGGGCGGTGGAGCGGGCGCCCTCGGGGGCCGCCCGGACGACCGTCGTCATGGACAGCGGCTGTCCGACGCCGAGACAGAAGCCGAGCGCGGCCAGCAGCGTCGCGAGGGCCCACACCGGCACCGGCAGGGCGATGGCCGCGCAGAGCAGGGCCGCGAGGAGGCAGGTGGAGGTGAGCAGCGGGGTGCGGCCCAGCTTGAGCAGCGGGGTGAGGACCAGCCGGCAGGCGATGGTGGCCGCCGCGCGCAGGCTGAGCAGCAGTCCGACGACGGAGGGCGCGATGCCCCGGTGCTCGCCGACCACCGGGAGGTAGGCGGTGAGCACATCGGTCGCGGACAGGACGGAGAGGCTGATCAGGATGCCCGCCGGGACGCCCCGCGCGCCCAGGATCCGCCGCACCGGCACCCGGTCGCCGTGGCGGGTGCGGGAGGTGAGTGCCGTACGGTCCTCTATCCGCCACAGCGAGGTGACCGCGACGGCGGCGCCCGCGCCCGCGACCACCAGGGCGAGGGCGCTGGTGCCGGCCATGTCGTGGCCGCCGATCAGCGCGCCCGCGGCGATCGGGCCGATGAGCTGGCCGAGGGAGGCGCCGATGGTGAAGTGGCCGAAGTTGCGGTCCTGTTCGTGCGGGACGGACTGGCGGGCGACCAGGGACTGGGCGCCGATGACGAAGCTGAGGTGGCCGAGGCCCATCACCCCGCTCCAGACCGCCATCGCCCACAGGGACCCGGCGAGTCCGCTGAGCGCGCAGCCCGCCGCGATCAGCACCACCCCGGCGGGCAGCAGGGGCGCGCAGCGGCCGTGGTCGGTACGGCGGCCCAGCGGGACGGCGGCGAACAGCGGGAGCAGGGCGTAGACCCCGGCGATCACACCGATCGCCCGTTCGTCGGCGCCCAGCGCGAGGGCCCGGTAGGAGACGGCGGGCCGGGCCATCGACACCGCCGCCTGCGCGAAGCTGAAGGCGATGACGAGACGGAGCAGCCAGCCCCGGTTCCTGCCGGGCCTCACGGTACGGACCTCCTGCTGACGCACGGTTCCGGATGACTCGGGTGCCTCGAACGACTCAGGCGCCTCGGACGGGCCGGGGACCTCGGACGACCGGACTGGCCCGAACTGGCCGCGCCACCCGACTGGCCACCTCAGATGATCCCGAACAGGATCCCCGCCCCCAGAACCACCAGCGACGTGAGCGCGGCCCACTTCACCACGAAGCGCGTATGGTCGCCGAACTCGACCTTCGCCATGCCTACCAGCACGTACACGGCCGGGACCAGCGGGCTGGACATGTGCAGCGGCTGGCCGACGAGCGAGGCGCGGGCCATCTCCAGCGGGCTGACCCCGTGCGCGGCGCCCGCCTCGGCGAGGACCGGCAGGACACCGAAGTAGAAGCCGTCGTTGGACATGAAGTAGGTGAGCGGGAGGCTCAGCAGACCGGCGACGATGCCCATGTGCGGGCCCATGCCGCTGGGGATGATGTCGACCAGCCAGTTCGCCATGGAGTCGACCATGCCGGTGCCCTGGAGCACACCGGTGAAGACGGCGGCGGCGAAGACCATGCCGGAGACGTTCAGGACGTTGTCGGCGTGGGCGGCGAGACGGGCCTTCTGCTCCGGGATGCGCGGGAAGTTCACGGTGAGCGCGAGCGCGGCGCCGAGCAGGAACAGCACCGGGATCGGCAGCACCTCCATGATCATGGCGGTGAGCAGGGTCAGCGTGAGCAGCACGTTGAACCACAGCAGCTTGGGGCGCAGGGTGGGCCGGTCGGGGTCCAGGCCCTGGAAGTCGTCGTCCTCATCGGCGTCCCCGGTGGCCTCCGCGTCCGTGCCGGAGCCCGATCCCCCGGTCGCCCCGGTCGCCGCCGCGCCGCCCTTCTCGAAGCTGACCCGGCCGGTGCCGGAGCCCGTGCCGACCAGCACCGTCTCCTTGTCCTCGACCGGGTCCTGGAGCACCTCGTCCAGCGTCAGCACCCCGAGCCGCTTGCGCTCGCGCAGCCCGAGGACGTACGAGAGGACGAACACGAAGAGCAGGCCGACGGCGAGCGCCGGGATCATCGGGACGAAGATGTCGCTGGCGTCGAGCTTGAGCGCGGTCGCGGCGCGGGCCGTCGGGCCGCCCCACGGCAGGGTGTTCATCACGCCGTTGGCGGTGGCGGCGACACCGGTCATCACGACCAGGCTCATCTTGAGCCGCTTGTACAGCGGGTACATGGCCGAGACGGTGATCATGAAGGTGGTCGAGCCGTCGCCGTCCAGCGACACGATCGCGGCGAGCAGGGCCGTGCCGACGACGATCCGCATCGGGTCGGCCTTGCAGAACTTCAGGATGGCCTTGACGACGGGATCGAACAGCCCGACGTCGATCATCAGTCCGAAGTAGACGATCGCGAACATCAGCATCGCCGCGGTGGGGGCGAGGCTGGAGACACCGTCGATGACGTAGTCGCCCAACTGGGCGCCCTTGCCGACGAACACACAGAAGAGTGCGGGGATCAGCACGAGCGCCGCGATCGGCGACATCTTCTTCATCATGATCAGGACCAGGAAGGTCGCGATCATGGCGAAGCCGAGGATGGTCAGCATGTTTGTGGATACCTAACGTTCGCCCTTGAACTCCCACCAGGGCCGGCGGTGCGACGACGTTAGGTCCGGTCAAAGAGTGTTAACAAGACGTTGACACGCGAGCAATAAGCGCAAAACTCCAGGTCACAGCTTTGCTCAGGTCAGTCACAGGGATCCAGTGCCCGTCCCAGATAGGCGCGCAGCATCTTCCGCATCTCCTCGATGATCGCCGCGTCCCCCCGCGGATCGACCCGGAAGGCCAGGTGGACCAGGGTGTCGGCGGTCTCCACCGCGACCAGGAAGGTGCGCCGCAGGGCGTCGTCGTCGGGGTGGCGGCCGAGATGGCCGGCGAGAAGACCGGCGAGACGGTCGGCGACCCGGTGGTTGGGTTCGTCGTGGCGGGAGCCGACCGGGATCTGATTGCCGAAGTCGACGAGGGAGAAGCCGGGCGCGGTGCGCTTCATGGCGAGGTACTCGTCGAGTACGGCGTCCAGGGCCGCGCGCCAGCCGTCGCCGCCCGGGGCGTCATCGACCGCACCGTCCAGGGCGTCGAGCCGCGCCCGGACCCGCTCGGTGTACCGCTCCAGATTGCGCCCGGCGAGGGCGTCGGCCATCGCCCGCTTGTTGCCGAAGAAGCGGTAGACCGACCCGATGGGGACACCGGCGCGCTGGGCGACGGCCCGGGTGCTCAGGGCGTCGTAGCCGACCTCGTCGAGGAGGTCGGCGCACGCGTCGAGGATCCGGGTCAGCCGCTCGGCGCTGCGCCGCTGCACGGGGGCGCGGCGGAGCGGGGTCGTCGCATGGGGCACGGGCATCATGATGCCTTTCCGCCGGGCCGGGGTGAAGCGGGCCTCCGGCACGGGGGGGGCGGCCGGACGCTAACCGGCGGCCGGGACCGGCACCACGGCCGAGGCGGACGGACCGGATGGGGACAGACCGGATGCGGACGGACCGGATCCGGACGGCCCCGAAGCCCCGGCCGAGGCCCCGGCCGACACAGAGACCGACGCCGACCGACCCGACGCCGACGGACCCGGCGCCGACAGCGCCGACGCCCCCGGACCGGGCTCGGACACCGTGATGTCCGCCGTGGACTCCACGGGCTCACCGTCGGCCGCCCACACCGTGCCGTCGTCCGCGTAGAGCCGGACGGTGACCTGGTGGGTGCCGCGCCCCATGAGGTCGGCGGCGAGGCGGTGCGAGGGGGTGTGCAGGTCGACGACCGGGCGGCCGTCGATGAACAGCCGGGCCACGCCCCGGCCGGCCACGGCCTGGGCCCGGGTCCCGAACGGCGAGAAGGTGAAGTGCTCGACGGTCAGCCGGACCTCCCAGCCCTCGCCGTCACCGACCGGCTGCACCTCGATGTCGACCTCGGGGGCGTCGCTCTCGTCGATCTCGCGGTAGTGCCGCCCGTCGGAGTCGGTGTCGTCGAGCACCTCGCCCACCGGGTACGGCTGGTCCGCGGCGCGCTCCTGGCCGCCGTCCGAGTCACAGCCCGCGGATCCGGTCAGCAGCAGGACACAGACCGCGAGCACGGTGAGTGTCCCCCGTGTCCACGTCATACGGGCGAGCGTAGAACACCGGTACGACGCCCTGAATCCGCCTCAAGGCTGGTTCCACCGTCCGGCCGTAGTCCCTACAGACGAGTCCCCGGGTACACCCTTGCGCCCCCTCCCCCTCAATCCTATGGTGGACCATAGGAATCAGAGGGCATCAGGGTCGCGGAATCAGGGATCGCAAGGAGCGGAACATGAGTGCGGACGCGCGCAAGACGGCCGAATCGCTGGTCTATCTCTCCGGGTTCGGCAACGAGCACGGTTCGGAGGCGGTCCCGGGCGCGCTGCCCATCGGCCGCAACTCGCCCCAGCGGGCCCCGCTCGGGCTGTACGCGGAGCAGCTCAGCGGCACCGCGTTCACCGAGCCCCGGGCGCACAACCGCCGCTCCTGGCTGTACCGCATCCGCCCCTCGGCCGCGCACCCGGCGTTCACCCGCACCCGCAACGGAGAGATCCGCACGGCCCCGTTCACCCGGACCGCGCCCGACCCCAACCGGCTGCGCTGGAACCCGCTGCCCGAGCCGGAGCCGGGGACGGACTTCGTGGCCGGGCTGTGGACCCTCGGCGGCAACGGCGATGTCACCCAGCGCACGGGCATGGCCGTGCACCTCTACCACGCCACCGCCTCCATGGAGCGGGTGTTCAGCGACGCGGACGGCGAACTGCTGATCGTGCCGGAGCACGGCGGGCTGCTTGTGCGCACCGAGTTCGGGCTGCTGCGCGCCGAGCCCGGCCACATCGCCCTGATCCCGCGCGGGGTCCGCTTCCGCGTCGAACTGCTGGACGCCTGTGCGCGCGGCTATGTCTGCGAGAACTACGGCGCCCCGTTCGTCCTCCCCGACCTCGGCCCGATCGGCGCCAACGGTCTGGCGAACGCCCGTGACTTCCAGGCCCCGGTGGCCGCGTACGAGGACATCGAGGGCCCGGTGGAGGTGGTGAACAAGTTCTGCGGCAACCTGTGGACCGCGACCTACGGCCACTCCCCGCTGGACGCCGTCGCCTGGCACGGCAACCTGGTGCCGTACGTCTACGACCTGCGCCGCTTCAATGTCATCGGCTCGATCTCGTACGACCACCCGGACCCGTCGATCTTCACGGTGCTGACGTCCCCGTCCGACACCCCGGGTCTGGCCGGTGTCGACTTCGTCGTCTTCGCGCCGCGCTGGCTGGTGGGCGAGAACACCTTCCGGCCGCCGTACTTCCACCGCAATGTGATGAGCGAGTACATGGGCCTGATCGAGGGCGCGTACGACGCGAAAGCCGAGGGCTTCGTGCCGGGCGGCGGCTCGCTGCACAACATGATGTCGGCGCACGGGCCGGACCGGGAGACGTTCGACCGGGCGAGCGCGGCCGAGCTGAGGCCGCAGAAGATCGACGACGGGCTCGCCTTCATGTTCGAGACCCGCTGGCCGGTGACGCTCGCCCCGCAGGCGGCGGACGCCGGCCATCTCCAGCAGGGCTACGACGATGTCTGGCAGGGCCTCGAACGGCATTTCCGCACGCCGTGAGCGCCCCCGCCCCCCGCCGGGTACGGCTCACCCGGTTGCACGGACACATTCCCTGCCGGTACGGATGGCCCCGTGACCTCCTTCGCTCCTGACTCGATCGTCCTCAACCGCAAGCTGCCGCTGTGGTACCAGGTGTCGCAGTCGCTGCGCGCCTCGATACTCGGCCGATCCGCGCGGGACTCGCTGCGGCTGCCCACCGAGGAGCGGTTGGCGGACCACTACGGGGTCAGTGTGCTGACCATGCGGCAGGCGCTGAAGGAGCTGGAGGACGAGGGGCTGATCACCCGGCACCGGCGCCGGGGCACCTTCATCGAGCCGGACGCGACCCGCGGCGCCCCGGTGCTGCTGCTGGGCTCGGTGGACACCATCGTGGCCCAGCAGTCCGGCATGACCGCCGAGCTGCTGGAGCAGGGGCGGGTGCCGGTGCCCGCCGAGTACGCCGAGCACTTCCCCGATCTGGGGGAGGTGATGACGTACCACCGGCTGCGCAGCGACGCGAAGACGGGCGAGCCCACCAACCACGCCCGCAACTACGTCCGCCCCGAACTCGCCGACCGCATCGACCCGCGGGACCTGGCCCGCTGGCCGATGACCAAGGTGCTGCGGGACATCGTCGGCGCCGACATCAGCCGGATCACCGACACCGTCCAGGCCCGTCTCGCCGACCCCGAGACCGCGCGTCTCCTGCGGGTCCCGCTGCTCAGCCCGATCCTCCACTACACCGGCATCGCCTACGACACCGCCGGCCAGGTCCTGGACGTGGCCGTCATCCACTACCGGGGCGACCGTTTCTCCTTCACGGTGACCGTGGACGCCACGTAGGCCCTTCCGGGGATCATCGGCTGGGCCCCGGACTTGCCGCCGCATCCCCCCCGTCCGCCCGGAGGCGGTGCCTCCACGCGGGCCGGGCGGGAGTGCGCGCACGGCGCCGCACGGCGAGGGGCGGGCGACAACGCGCCTACGGGACCCGGCTCCCGGCTCCCCCGCGCCCGGGCCGGCCGAGCGGTGCCCGCCCCGCGGCCCACCCCGTGGACGGGCCGATCCGGACGACGATCCCTCGCCCCCGCCCCACCGCCCCGTCGTACGATGCCGGGCGTGACGCTCGACGACGCTCCGCCGCTGGCGGACCTCATGCCGTGGTCCGTCGCACCTCCGCGGCTCGGCCGGGGCTGGCCGGCGGGTCCTGATCCGGCGTCCTTGAAGGCCCGTTGGGACCGCTTGATGAAGACCGCGGGGGACGAGCGCGCGGCCCTGTTCGAGCCGACGCGGGCCCGGACGCCGTACTCGGCGGTGGGCGGACTGCCCGGCCGGTCCGGCGGTACCGAGCGGCTGGCGCGGGCCGAGGGTCCCTGTCCCGAGCCGGTGCGGGCGCTGGTGGCGCCGTTCGACGAGCAGTGGCTGATCCCCGATCACCGGCTGATCGACGCGGCCCGGCCCGAGCTGTGGCGGGTGGCGGACGAGCGGCAGGTCTTCGTGACGGAGACGCCCGGCGGCACCGGCCCGCCGCTGCTGGCGACCTCGCTGCTGCCGCTGCTGCGGCCCGGCCGCATCCGCCCGCTGTACCGCCGCCCCGGCGGCACCGAACCCAATCTGGCGCCCGGTCTGCTGGAGCACCTGGGCGCCCGGCTCGGCGGGCTGCCGGAGCCGGTGGATGTGCTGGCCTGGATCCTGAGCGCGGTCCGCGCCGATCTCTCCGTGCCGCTCACCGCGGACCCCGGGCTCTGGGCGCGGGGCGTGGCGTCGGGCCGCCGTGCCCTGTGGCTGATGCGCCGCGACGGCGACCGCCCCAAGCTCCCCGGCGGGCGCCGCCCGTACGTCCGCGCTCCCTTGCCGGACCGCCCGCCCGGCCTCGACTACGACCGCGCGACGGAGACCCTGTGTCTCGGTGAGGGCCGGATCTCCCCGGTGCCGCCGGGCGCCTGGGACTTCGAGGTGGGCGGGGAACGGGTCCTGGAGCGGTGGTTCATCGCCCGGACGGGTGAACCCGAGCCGGGGGTGCTGTCGGCGATCCGCCCGGCGGGCTGGCGGCGGGCGTGGACGTCGGAGCTGCTGGAGCTGATCACGGTCCTCGCCCTGCTCGCGGAGGTCCCGCCGCTGCCGGAGGAGTTCCCGGACCCGGTCACGGCCGCCGACCTGCGCGCGGCCGGCGTGCTCCCGGTCCCGCCGTCGTCCCGCCGCCCGGCGTCGGTGCTGGACCCGCACGAGGAGGGCCCGGAGGGCCAGCTCGCCCTGCTCTGACGGGATGCCGGGCTGACTGCGCACGGTGGCCGAGTGGAATCCGATCAGCGCGCTGGCCACGGCCCCGCGGGATCTGTTCGGCGATGCGCCGGTACCGGCGGACGCCGCCTGGCCGGTGGCCCACCCGGTGACCGGGTCGCTGCTGTGGTGCGCGCTGCTGCCGGCGGTGTCCGTCCCGCTCGCCGTCCGCCGGTACGCGCGCGGGCAGGGGTGAGGCGTCAGGGCGGGCGGCGCCCGTCGGGTGAAGGGGGAGGGGGAACGGGAGGAATGCGCAGGGGCCGGGGTACGCGACTGACGCCGCCCGTGGGGAGTCGGGGGCGTCAGTTCAAGCGCTGGGGGTCGTGGGCGGTCGGGGAGCGGGGGTCGTCGGGCTTGCTCAGCGTCCGCCGAACAGGGAGCGGCGGAGTCGGCGGAGCGGTGCGAAGAGCGAGACGCGGCGTACCTTGGCGCCCTGGGCGCTGGGGTCGTGCGCGGTGTCACGCGCGGTCAGCTCACGCATCAGCGAGGTGGCCTCGGCCGTCTCCCGCTGTGGCACGGGGGGACCCGCCAGCACCGACAGGTGACGGTCGAGGCGCGAACTGGTCGCGCTGCTCCCGCAGCTGATCGCAGGGACCCTTGCCCTGCTGTGCGCTGTTATCTGATCCATGTCACTCCCCACCCGTACGAGTCCACCCGGCCCGGGCAGGCTAACCCTATCGCCCCCTTGGGGCACCCGTGTATCGAGGTCACAGGATTCACCTTTCCCGTAAGGGGGTTGACGCACACCCGGCGACTACTCTCCGAATCCAACCGATTTCAGGGCGAGTTGGACAACATGCTGGCCGGTGGGCTGTGACGAGCCGCCATCTCGCCCGACAGTTACGGCGAGTGACGTCACAGAGGGGTCGAGACCGGACGCGGCCAAGGGCGTGTCGGCGGCGAAGAGCCCCGGGGAGCGTGGTTGCGCGTGGGGGCGCATGAGCCGCGGTGGGTGCACGTGTCCGCTCGGGAGGGCGTCGTATCCGCTCAAGGTCACCACCGCGCGCCCCTCCGGGTGGAGGCGATCACTCCGATTCCGCGGCCCCGGGCGTCCGGGGCGGTCAGAAACGTGGGCGATCTCACGCGCCCGGGCCCGCTCGGCATCCAGCCGGTCCTGGGGGGAGCGGCGGTGACGGAGTGTGCGCGGGGGCGGGCTCCCGCGCGGTGGTGCGTACGGCGGTCAGGACCCGGGCGCGCAGGGCCTCGGGCGGGGGGCCGTGGGCGTCCAGGTGAGCCGGACGGTGCCCTCGGGCCGGGCCCGTACGGGGGGGTGCGGGGGGTGCGGGGTGATCCGGGACCTCGGTGGGGTGGCCTGGCTGGGCCGCGTAGCCGGTGACGGGGCCGGCGCGGTGGGCGGATTCACGGGTGTCGCGGCGGTTCTTGGGGCCGGAACGGTGTTCAGGGGTCGGATCGGTGTTCAGGGGGGCCGCATCCGGATGGGGCTGAGCTACTTTGGGGAGAAATCTGGCGTGGTGCGTCGGGCGGGGCGAAGGGGGGTGCGCCGGTGTCCGAACAGCCGGGCAGTGAGCGGGTGATCGCGGGCCGGTACCGGTTGCTGTCGCCGTTGGGCGCGGGCGGTATGGGCACGGTGTGGCGGGCCCGGGACGAGGTGCTGCACCGCGAGGTGGCCGTCAAGGAGGTGCGCGCCCCGGCGGGGCTGCCGGCGCCGGACGTGGAGCGGATGTACGCCCGGCTGGAGCGCGAGGCGTGGGCGGCGGCGCGCATCACGCACCGGAACGTGGTGACGGTGTACGACGTCGCCACCGACGACGGCCGGCCGTGGATCGTGATGGAGCTGGTCCGGGGGCTGTCGCTGGCCGACACGCTGGACGCGGAGGGCCCGATGCCGCCGCCGCGGGCCGCGCTCATCGGCGCGGAGGTGCTGGCCGCGCTGCGGGCCGCGCACGGGGCCGGGGTGCTGCACCGGGATGTGAAGCCCGGCAATGTGCTGCTGGCCAACGACGGCCGGGTGGTGCTGACGGACTTCGGGATCGCGATGGTGGAGGGCAGTTCGGCGCTGACCATGACCGGGGAGGTCGTGGGGTCGCCGGAGTTCCTGGCCCCGGAGCGGGCGCTGGGCCGGACGCCGGGCCCGGAGTCGGATCTGTGGTCGCTGGGCGTGCTGCTGTACGCGGCGGTGGAGGGCGTCTCGCCGTTCCGTCAGGACACGCCGCTGAGCACGCTGCGGGCGATCGTGGACGAGGAGTTGCCGCCGCCGCGCCGGGCGGGTGCGCTGGCCCCGGTCATCGAGGGGCTGTTGCGCAAGGACCCGGCCGGGCGGCTGTCCGCCGAGCGGGCGGAGCGGGAGTTGCGGCTGGTCGGCGCGGGCGGTGCGCCCCGGGCGGACACCGTGTGGTCGGCGTCGACCGCGCCGACGGTCGCGGCCCCGTTCCCGGCCACCCCGCCCCGGCCGATGCCGGTGCCGGCGCCGGTGCCTGTGCCTGGGGTGGACACCACCGCGACCGGCACGACCCCGCCCGGCCGTGACCGCCGGGCGGCGGTGTTCCTGGTCGCCGGGGTCACCGCGCTCGCGCTGGCGATCGGCGGGCTGACGTACGCGCTGGTCGACGGCAATGACGACGGTGGTGGCGGCGACGAAGGGAGTGCGGGCGGGGGGAGTCCGCGGGCCTCGGCGGAGGTGTCGAGCACGCCGTCCCCGGAGGAGCCGTCCGGCGGGGACGTGGCGGGGAGTCCGACCCCGGATGTCGCGGAAAGCGCGTCGAGCGGGTCGAGCGGGTCGAGCGCTCCGCCGCAGTCGGTGACCGTGACGGTGGCGGGGGCGCACACCGCGTACGAAGGCGCCTGTCCGCCGGAGGCCGGGGCCCCGGTGTTCACGGCGACCTTCACGGTGGGGCGGCTGCCCGCCGAGGTGGACTACCGCTGGGTCGCGCGGGACGGGGAGGTCACGGACGAGAGCTGGCGGACGCTGTCGTTCCCGGAGGGCGGGACGCGGACCCGGCAGGAGAGCGTGACGGTGACGGCGTACGACGAGAGCGGGACGTATCACAACGCGCTGGGTGTGGAGGTGCGTGATCCGGTGGACGTGACGTCGAACGTCGTGGAGTTCTCGGTGAGTTGTGTGCCGGAGGTGACGGAGACCCCGACCGGCGGGGCCTCCGCTTCCTCGACAACGACCGACTGACGTACCGGGTCAGGCCGCGTTGTTCAGGACCGGCAGATAGCCGCCGGACTGGCCCGCGGCGGTCGGGTGGTAGGACTCGCCGACGTTGAGCCAGTTGACGCTGTGCAGCCAGGAGCTGCCGGAGCAGATCTCGTGGCCGGTGAAGGTGGAGCGGACGTCACCGAAGGTGAAGCCGTGGTCGGCGGCGCGCTTGGCGATGGTGGTGTTGAGCAGGTCGGAGGCGTCGTTGATGGCCTTGCGCTTGGTCTCCGAGAGGCCGAGGCAGCTCTGGCCCAGCAGATAGAAGCGGGGGTAGCCGAGCACGACGACCTGGGCCGACGGGGCCTTGGAGCGGATGGCGGAGTACACGGAGTCGAGCTTGCCCGGCAGGGTGGCGGTCACGTACGTCCGCGCGGTGTTGATCCGGGAGATGCAGGAGCTGTCGGACTGGAGCACACAGGTCGTCATGATGTCGGCGAAACCGGCGTCGTTGCCGCCGACGCTGATCGAGACCAGACCGGTGGACGCGCTGAGCGGGGTGAGCTGCCCGGCCAGGACTTCATCCGTTCGGGCGCCCGAGCAGGCCGTGAAGTTGAAGGACGAGGGTGAGTTGGCGGCGGCCCACAGCGAGGGGTACGCGTTCGTGCTGCGCTTGCAGTCGCCGCTGGAGCCGATGTAACTGCCCGCGCCGACACCGGAGGAGTAGGAGTCGCCCAGCGCCACATAGCCGGTCGCGGCGGCTTCGGCGCCCTGTGCGGCGCTCGCCCCGGTGAGGGCGGCACCGGCGGCGAGGAGGAACGAGCTGAGGAACACGGCGATCCGGGAACGTCTCATGGAACCTCCCTTTAGCAGGATCTCTGCCGCACCATGCGTACCGACTACGCGCGTTGATTGGAAGTGTTCATGCCAAGACCTTCAGACATCGTCCACAAATTCCGGCAGGTCTTCACCGCTTGATTACGTGCACATGTCACGTTTGTTGACAGGTGCTCAACACCCTTGATCTACGCGGGTGGATGACCGAGGCTGTACCGCAGCCCCGGAACGGAACGCGACGTTCCAGGGGTTGTGCCGCGCGAATACGCGCGCATCCCCCACAGTCGCGCGCCCATATCCCGGGCGCGTGCCGCCAACAGGAGGACACCCTCGTAATGGCACACCTGCGTAGCAACAAGGTGCGGCTCGCCGCGATAACCACCCTGGCGACCGCCGCCCTCGTCGGCGGGCTCACCGCGATACCCGCCCAGGCCGCTCCGGCCGAGGGCAAGGTCATCGCGGCCGGCTCCCCCACCGCCGTCAAGGACAGCTACATCGTCACGCTCGACAAGGACGCGGGCTTCAAGGCGTCCTCCAGCACCGGCAAGGGCCTGATCGGCGAGTACGGCGGCAAGGTGGACAAGACGTTCGGCAGCGCGCTGAACGGCTACACCGCGACGCTCTCCGCCGAGGAGGCCCGCAGACTGGCCGCCGACCCGGCGGTCGCCTCCGTCGAGCAGAACCAGCGCGTCCAGGTCACCGACACCACCCAGACCAGCGCCCCGTGGGGCCTGGACCGCGTGGACCAGACCTCGCTCCCGCTCTCCGGCACCTACACCTACCCGGACACCGCGGGCAGCGGCGTGACCGTATACGTCGTGGACACCGGTGTGCGGATCACCCACCAGCAGATCAGTGGCCGTGCGACCTACGGCTACGACGCCATCGACGGCGACACCATCGCCGCCGACGGCAACGGCCACGGCACCCATGTGGCCACCACGATCGCGGGCTCCACCTACGGCGTCGCCAAGAAGGCGAAGATCGTCGCGGTGCGGGTGCTGGACAACAGCGGCTCCGGCACCACCGCCGGGGTCATCGCGGGCGTCGACTGGGTGACCCAGAACCACTCCGGCCCCTCGGTCGCCAACCTCTCGCTGGGCGGCGGCGCCTCCACCACGCTGGACACGGCGGTGCGCAACTCCATCGCCTCCGGCGTCACCTACGCGGTCGCGGCGGGCAACAACAACCTCAACGCGTCCTCGTACTCCCCCGCCCGGGTCGCCGAGGCGATCACGGTCGGCGCCACCACCAGCACGGACGCCCGCGCCAGCTACTCCAACTACGGCACGGTGCTGGACATCTTCGCCCCCGGCTCCTCCATCACCGCCGGCTGGCACACCAGCGACACCGCGACCAGCACCATCTCCGGTACGTCGATGGCGACCCCGCACGTGGCGGGCGCGGCGGCGATCTACCTCGCGAACCACACCACGTCGACGCCCGCCCAGGTGGCCACGGCGCTGGTGAACGGGTCGACCCCGAACAAGGTCGTCGGTCCCGGCACCGGTTCCCCGAACCGTCTGCTGAAGATCGTCCCGTGACCTGTGTGATCCGGGTGACCTGTGTGATCCGGGTGATCCGGGTGATCTGAGCGATCTGAGCGATCTGAGTGACCTCGGGGCGGCGGCTTCCGCACCGCCCGTGACACCCGCACCACAAGTACGACCGGCACCACCCGTGTGACACCGGAGCGCGCCCGGTGTGACCGGCGGGTTCCCCGGGCGCCCCCACGCGCTCCGGGGGACCCGCTGCACGCGTTGCGCGCGACCGGCGTCCGTACCCCGTCCGTCCCCCGGCGCACCGAAGCACGGCTCGCGCACCCCGCCGGGGCGCGCTTCCGCCGTGTGGGTGACCGGCTTTCGCGTCTTGACGGGTGCTCGCGGGCTGCGCGACATTGAAGCCCGGCATCCGGCGCTTCGGGGGGCAAAGTCGCCAATGCAGCGCTTACACACAGAGACAACCGCAACAACGGCACCGCGGGACACCGAGCGGGCGCGGCCGGGACCGGGGAGGGACCTGTCACCGCTGCTCGCGGGCGCCGCGACGGCCGTCGGGGGGATCGGCGCGGTGCTGGCGCTGACCGGGTCGGACTGGCCGCTGCGCGGGCCGTTCACCCTGTTCTTCCTGTTCGCCGCGCCGGCCGCGGCCCTGGCCGCCGCGCTGTCCGGACTGGACCCGTTCGGCCGGCTGATCGCCTCGGTGGCGGGCGCGATCGTCGTGAACATGCTGGTGGCGCAGGGGATGCTGGCGCTGCACCGCTGGTCGGTGACCGTCGGGATCGCGGCCGTCGGCGCGTTCAGCGCGGTGACCCTGCTGCTGGTGCTGCTCCGCCGCCGCAGCCGCCCGGAGCCCCGCCGTTCGGCGAACAGACAGGACGCGTGACGTGGACATCAGTGTGTACCGCCCCGGCGAGCTGACCGGCGCCGACCGGGCGGCCTGGACGGGTTTCCAGGCCCAGGCCCATCTCCACGGGACACCGGAACTGGCCAATCCGTTTCTCGCCCCGGAGTTCGCGCTCGCGATCGGCCGGTGCAGACGCGGGGTGCGGATCGCGGTGGTCCGGGAGGGCGGCGCACCCGCCGCGTACTTTCCGTTCCAGCGCACGGCGGCGGGCGTCGGCCGGGCGATCGGGCTCGGGGTGTCCGACGCACAGGGCGTGGTGCACCGGCCGGGGTTCAGCTGGGACGCCGCCGAACTGCTGCGGGGCTGCGGGCTGGCCGTGTTCGAGTACGACCATCTGGTGACGGGCCAGCGGCCGTTCGAGGCGCAGGTCTCCGGCACCTTCCCGTCCCCGGTCATGGACATCGACCGCGGATACGACGCCTATCTGGCACAACTGCGCACGCACGCGCCGAAGTTCACCCGCTCCACCCTGGCCAAGGAACGCAAGCTGGGGCGGGACGCGGCGGGGACCCGGTACGTCCATGACGAGCGCGATCCGGCCGTGCTGCGCACGCTGATGGACTGGAAGTCGGCGCAGTACCGCAGGACCGGCCGCGGCGACCGGTTCGCGCACGACTGGATCACCCTGCTGGTGGAGCGGCTCTTCCACACCCGTTCGGCGCCGTTCGCCGGACTGCTGTCGGTGCTGTACGCCGGGGACCGGCCGGTCGCCGCGCACTTCGGGCTGCGCAGCGAGCGGGTGCTGGCCTGCTGGTTCCCCGCGTACGACCCGGCGTTCGCGAAGTACTCGCCCGGTCTGGTGCTGCATCTGCGGATGGCCGAGGCGGCGGCGGCCGACGGGATCGCCTATCTGGACCTCGGGCGCGGCCAGAAGGAATACAAGGACTCCCTGAAGACCCGGGAAATCCAGGTGTCCGAGGGGTGGGTGACCCGACGTCACCCGGTGGCGGTCGGGCATCGGGCCCGGCGGGCGCCGGTACGGGCGCTGCGCAACGCGGTGGTGACCCGGCCGGAGCTGTTCGAACCCGCCGATCGGCTGCTGAAGCGGATAGGAAAGATTCGGTCAAAGTAACAAAAAGTGAGACCTCGGTGTAGGTCTTGCTATAAATGGTCAACCGTCAATACCGTCATACAAATCACCCGCACCGGATCATCGTCCAAGGGCTCCAGGGGAGGGCTCAGGGCCCTGGGGGATACCGGCGCGGGAGCGCGGCAGGGGGGTGCCGTGCCCGGAAGCCGTAGGCCGACGGGCCGAGCCGCGCGACCGGCTGCCGTGCTGCGGCATCCGGCGCACTGCCAGCTCACCTCGCACACACAGAGCGTCAGCTCCGGTGTGCCGTAGGTGAGATACCCCCCTTTCGAACCGGACACAGAGCCGGGCCGCCCAGGGGCGGGCGGTCCACCGGACGAGAGGGACCGGACTCATGAGTTCTGTACTGCACCCGGTGAGCACGGGTGACGATCCGTCCATGGAAACGGCCAAGAAACCGGCGACCGCCGGCGCCTACCGGCCGATCTCCTCCCACCTGGCGATCACGGCACCGGTGAGCGTGGTGATCCCCGCCATGAACGAGGCCGAGAACCTGCCGTACGTGTTCAGGACGCTGCCCGACTGGATCCATGAGGTGGTCCTGGTCGACGGCAATTCCACCGACGACACCGTGGGCGTGGCGCGCGCGCTGTGGCCGGGCGTCCGGGTGGTGGAACAGCGCGGGAAGGGCAAGGGGGACGCGCTGATCACCGGGTTCGAGGCGTGCACCGGCGACATCATCGTGATGGTCGACGCGGACGGCTCGGCCGACGGCGGCGAGATCGTCTCGTATGTCTCGGCGCTGGTCTCGGGCGCCGACTTCGCCAAGGGGTCGCGGTTCGCGAACGGCGGCGGCACCGACGACATGACCTTCATCCGCAGGCTGGGCAACCGCGTGCTGTGCGCGGTCGTCAACGGGAAGTTCGGCGCCCGCTACACCGATCTCTGCTACGGATACAACGCGTTCTGGCGGCACTGCCTCGACGAGATCGACCTCGACTGCACCGGCTTCGAGGTGGAGACCCTGATGAACATCCGGGTCGTCAAGGCGGGTCTGAAGGTGCAGGAGATACCGAGCCACGAGTATCTGCGCATCCACGGCACCAGCAATCTGCGGGCCGTCCGCGACGGGCTGCGGGTGCTGAGGGTGATCCTCGCGGAGCGTTCCAACCGGCGGGCGCTGCGGCGCCGCCCGGCCCGCTCCCCGATGCTCGACACGGTCCGGGGAGAGGTGTCTTGAGCGGTCCCGGCGTCTCCGTCGTGATCTGCGTGTACACCGAGGACCGCTGGGACGACATCCTCGCGGCGGTCGTCTCGGTGCGGGCGCAGTCCCGCCCGGTCCTGGAGACCCTGCTGGTCGTGGACCACAATCCGGCGCTCCTGGACCGGCTGGGCGGGGAGTACCAGGAGACCGGGGGCGTGCGGGTGCTCGCCAACGCGGGCCCGCGCGGGCTGTCGGCGGGCCGCAACACCGGGATCGCCGCCGCGCGCGGCGAGATCATCGCCTTCCTCGACGACGACGCGGTGGCCGAGCGGGACTGGCTGCTGCGGCTCGCCGGGCACTACGCCGACCCGCGCGTGATGGCGGTCGGCGGGCGCACCGAGCCGGTCTGGGCGTCGGGGCGACGGCCGGTCTGGTTCCCTCGGGAGTTCGACTGGGTGGTGGGCTGTACGTACACCGGGCAGCCGCGCGGGATCGCCCGGGTGCGCAATGTCCTCGGCGGCAACGCCTCCTTCCGCCGTACGGCGTTCGACGCGGCGGGCGGCTTCGCCACCGGTATCGGCCGCGACGGCGACAAACGCCCGCTGGGCTGCGAGGAGACGGAACTGTGCATCCGGCTGGCCCGCGCCCTGCCGGACGCCGTGCTGCTGCTGGACGACCGGGCGGTGATCCACCACCGGGTGCCGGGCCAGCGTGAGCGGTTCGCCTACTTCCGCACCCGCGCCTACGCCGAGGGCCTGTCCAAGGCCCTGGTGTCCCGCAGCGTCGGCGCGGCCAAGGGACTGGAGTCCGAACGCCGGTACGCCACCCGGGTGCTGCCCGCCGGAGTCGCCCGCGGCCTGCGCGACGCGGTCCTCGCCCGGCCGGGCGGCGCGGGACGCGCGGGCGCGATCGTCGCCGGAGTGGTGACGGCGGCCGGTGGGTACGTCGTCGGAAGCGTCCGGGCACGCCGCGAGGGCACGACGTTCGAGGCGGAACGAATCGGGACGGGGCGGGTCGAGGGGGGCGGTCGTGGCTGAGGTGCGGGGGGAAGGGGCTTTGGCCGGCGCGTCGGGGGAAGGGGCTGCGGCTTGCGCGCCGGGGGAAGCGGTCACGCCTGACGCGTTGGGGAGGCGATCGTGCCTGACGCGCCGAGGGTGGCGACCACGGCCGACAGGTCAGGGGAAGCCACCACGGCCGACAGGTCAGGGGAAGCCGCCACGGCCGACACTTCGACAGGGGGTCGCCATGGCTGACGTGTCAAGGGGAGCGGCCACGACCGAGGCGCCGGGGGAAACGGCCACACCTGAGGCGCTGGCAGGGGCCGCCATGGCTGACCCGTCCAGGGAAACGGCCATGACCGACACGCCCAGAAAAGCCGTCACGCCTGACACGCCGACAGGGGCCACCGTGACTGACCCGTCAAGGGAAGCGGGCACGGCCGACGCGCCGCCGGAAACGGTCACGCCCGGTCCGTCCGCAGGGGGTCGCCATGGCTGACGCGCGAGTGCCGATCCTCATGTATCACTCGGTCGCCGTCGATCCGAACCGTGCCACCCGGGCGCTGTCCGTGTCGCCGGAGGCGTTCGCCGAGCAGATGGGGCTGGTGGACGGGCTCGGGATGACCCCGCTGACCACCGCCGACCTGTGCGGACGGTGGCGCCGGGGGCGCCCGCTGCCGCCGCGCCCGGTGCTGATCACCTTCGACGACGGGTACGAGGGCGTGCACCGGCACGCCCTGCCCGTCCTCGCCCGGCACGGCTTCACCGCCACCCTGTTCGTCTCCACCGGCTGGCTGCGCGGCGCGTACGACACCGGGGGCGCCCTGGACACCATGCTCGACTGGGACCAGGTGCGCGAGCTGGCCGCCGCCGGGGTGGAGATCGGCGGGCACAGCCACAGCCATCCGCAGCTCGACCAGGTCGACGACGACACCCTGCACACCGAGCTGAGGGGCTGCCGGGAGATCGTCGCCGGTGAACTCGGCACCCCGCCCGCGTCGTTCGCCTACCCCTACGGCCACTCCGACCGCCGGGTGCGCGAGGAGGTGCGCGCCACCGGGTACGCCCAGGCGCTCGCCGTCGGCAACGCGCTCGCCGCCCGGCGGCAGGGGCCGTACGCGCTGCACCGGGTGACCGTGCGGCGCGGGACGGACGCCGCCGAGTTCGAACGGCTGCTCAAGGGCCGTGCCATCGCCCGCACCTTCGCCCGGGACCGCGCCCTGACCAAGGGGTACGCCGTGGTCCGCAGAGCCCGCCAGGTCCGCCGGAAGGCCACCCGATCCCGTGTCTGACACGACCACCGCCACCGAGACCGACGAGACCGACAACGAGAACCGGCAGGTCGGCGGCGGGGCCGAGGGACCGCGGCGGCTGCGGCGGCTGCGGCTGCGGCTGCCCGGTCTCGGCCGCTCCGGCGGCACCCCGTTGTTGCGCAACGCCTACGCCCTGATGCTCAACACCGGGATCTCCGCGGTGCTCGGCCTGGCGTTCTGGCTCGCCGCGGCCCGCTACTACGACGAGTCCTCGGTCGGGCAGAGTTCCGCCGCCATCGCCGCGATGAAGCTCCTGGCCGGGCTCACCGCGGTGACCCTCACGGGGGCGCTGGCCCGGTTCATCCCGATCGCCGGGCGCGGCACCGGACGGCTCATCTTCCGTACCTACGCGGGCAGTTCGCTGGTCGTGGCGGTGGCGGCCGGGCTGTTCCTGCTGACGCTGGACTTCTGGGGAGAGTCGTACCGCTTTCTGAACGGGCCGCTGCCCGCGCTCGGTTTCGTGCTCGCCGTCGTCGCCTGGAATCTGCTCACCCTCCAGGACGGGGTGCTGACCGGGCTGCGCAGCGCGACCTGGGTTCCGGTCGGCAACACCCTGTTCTCGGCGGTCAAGCTGGGGCTGCTGGTGGTGTTCGCGGTGGCGATCCCGACCGCCGGGGTGTTCGTGTCCTGGGTCGCGGCGATCGCGGTGAGCGTGCTCCCGCTGGGCTGGCTGGTGTTCCGGCGGCTGGTGCCCCGGCATGTGCGGGCGACCGAGGGGCGGACCACGGCGCCGACGGTCAAGGAGGTCGGCCGGTTCCTCGCCGGGGACTACACCGGCTCGCTGTTCTCGCTGGCCGCGGTCTATCTGGTGCCGGTGATCGTGGCCTCGCAGGTCGGTTCCGTGGACAACGCGTACTTCTACATCGCCGTCACCATCGGCGGCACTGTCAATCTGCTCGCCATCAACATGGGCGCCTCGCTCACCGTGGAGGGCTCGCACGATCCGGCGCGGCTCGCCGCCAACACCCGGGCCGCGCTGAAGCGGATGGCCAGGATCATGCTGCCGGTCGCCGCCGTGCTGTTCGCCGGGGCGCCCTGGATCCTCGGGGTGTTCGGCCCGGGCTACGCGGACGCGGCGACACCGCTGCTGCGCTGGTTCGCGGTGGGCGCGGTGCTGCGGGTGGTGATGGAGACGTACTTCGCGGTGCTGCGGGCGCAGAGCCGCACCGCCGGACTGGCCTGGCTCCAGGGCCTGCTGTGCGCGCTGGTGCTGGGGCTGACGCTGGTGCTGCTGCCCCGGATGGGCCTGACCGGTGCCGGGGTCGCCGAGATCATCAGCCTCGCGGTGATCGTCGCCGTCGCCGCGCCCCGGCTGTACCGCACGGTCCGGGCGGCGCCCGCCGCCGACGCCCCCGAGGATGCCGTGCCGGACGGTGACCTCGCCGATCCGGGGACGCGCGGGGCGGCCGTACCGGCGCGGACGCGTCGGCGGGGGCCGGCCTGGGCGCGGGACGCCGACACCCTGGCGCTGGGCATCCCGGCCGACTTCGACCATGTGGAGCGGCGGCCGGATGTGCGGCCGGGTCCGGGTACGCCGCCTGCGGGGGTGCCGGTGATCCGGGCGGCACCAGCGATCCCGGTGGTCCCGGTGGTACGGACGCCGTCGTGGGCGCTGCCGCCGGGGAGGGGCGGGTCGGACAGGGCCAGTGAGACGGGCGGGGCGGCGGATGGCCGGGAGGTGGACGCGCCGTTCGCGAAGGACGACCCGTTCGGAGCGCCGGGGCGCCTCGCGGCGGAACGGCCCGCCACCGCCGTACCCGAGGAGCGCCCGGCCCCCGAACCCGTACCGGCTCCCGCGCCCCCGCCCCCCGCCCCCCGCGCCTCCTTTCTGCCCACCCGTGTCGGGGTGGTCCTCGGCTGTCTGCTGGGCGCCGCCCTGCTGATGTACTGGGTGCCGGCGGCCCGGCTGGGCGAGAGCGACCTGGACCGCATGGGCGGGCTCGGTCTGATCTCGATCCTGCCGCTGCCCACGCTCGCCGGCGCGGCGCTGCTGGTCGTGGTGTTCGCCTCGCTGCTGTGGCTGAGCCGGGAGCGCCGGGCGCTGCTGCTGGTGACGCTGGTCGCCACCGTCGTCTCGCTGCACGCGCTGCCCGCCGTGATCGAGGTCGAGCCGCGGTTCGCGACGGCCTGGCAGCATCTCGGGTTCCTGGACTACATCGAGCGGACCGGGACGGCGGCGCCCGATCTGGACGCGCGCTGGAGCTGGCCCGGCTTCTTCGCGGCGGCGGCGTTCATCGCACAGGCGTGCGGGGTGAACGACTTCACGGAGATCATCCGCTGGTGGCCGCTGACCGTCCAGCTGCTCTATCTGGCCCCGATGTTCCTGCTGACCCGCTCGCTGCGGGCGAGCTGGAGGGCGCGCTGGACCGGTGTCTGGATCTTCGTGCTGAGCGGCTGGGTCGGGCAGGACTACTTCTCGCCGCAGGGCTTCACGTATCTGCTGTATCTGGTGTTCGTGGCGGTGCTGCTGGTGTGGTTCCGGGCCCCGCACGTCATATGGAGCCGGGTGCGGCCCGGCGAGTCCGAGGCGGAACCGGCGAACCGGCGCCAGCGTACGGTGCTGCTGCTGGTGGTGATCGGGCTGTTCGCGGCGAGCGTCCCGGCGCACCAGCTCACCCCGTTCGTGATGCTCGGCGTGCTCGCGGCCCTGGTGCTGACCGGCCGGTCGGAGCTGCGCGGTCTGCCGGTGCTGTTCACGGTGATGGTGGCGGCCTGGATCGGCTTCCTCGCCGAGCCGTACTGGTCGGGGCACTTCGACGAACTCTTCGGCGGGATCGGCGGGATCGGCGGCAATGTCTCCTCGTCCGTCGCGGGCCGGATCGAGGGCGGCAGCTCCACGCACCAACTGGTGCTGTACGCGCGGGTGCTGCTGGCCGGCGGGGTGCTGGCGTTCGCCTGCTGGGGCTGGTGGCGGCGCCGTTTCCACCGCTACCGCGAACGCAGCCTGCTGGTCCTCACCTTCGTCCCCTTCCTCGGCTTCGGTATGCAGTCGTACGGCGGGGAGATGGCGCTGCGGGTCTTCATGTTCGCGCTGCCCGGCGCGGCCCTGCTCGCCGCGCTCGCGTTGTTCCCGCGTACGGGGGCGACGGCCGAGGAACGTGACAGGGAGCGGGTGAGCCTGGCACCGCTGGCGGCGCTGCTGGCCGGGCTGGTGCTGATGGGCGGCTTCCTGGTGGCCCGCTGGGGCAACGAGCCGTTCGAACGGATCCGGCCCGGCGAGGTCGCCGCCATGGAGTACGTGTACGCGCACGACGATCCGACGCTCCGGCTGCTCTGGCTCAGCAACGACACCCTGGACAATGTCACGCCCGCCATGCCGTGGGGGGCGCGGGACATGGAGAAGGTGGAGTACGTGCCCACGCTCGCGCCGCCCGACCCGGTGCTGGTGTCGAGCCTGGTCAAGGCGCTCAAGGACGCGGGTCCCCACTCGTATCTGATGGTCAACCGCAGTCAGGTGACCTATCTGACGATGGACGCGGGCTATCCGGTGTCCTGGGAGGCGCGGCTGATCCAGAACCTGGACAAGCGGCCGGAGCTGACGAAGCCGTATGTGAACCCGGACGTCACGATCTACGCGCTGCGCGATCAGCCGTCCGACCCGGTGCCGCGCGCCGATCCCGGTCCGGCCGGGCCCCGGGTGACGTGGACGCCGTGGTCGGTGGTCGGCGCGCTCGCCGCCGTCGCGCTGATCGTGCTGCTCACCGGCCGTGAGGTGCTGCGGGTGGCGATGCGGCCGAGCGTGCGGCAGCTGCGCCGGCTCCAGAGCGGCTTCTGGTTCGCGGTGCCGCTGCTGGCGGTGTTCTTCGCTTCGCTGGTGCAGCGGTTCTTGACCATGCGGTGAGGGGGTGGGGGTACGGGCCCCCGGGGGGGTGCGGGGCGGGGGCGCGGGGAGGGGGGTGGGGGGGCGCTCAGCGGTCGAGCCAGCGCACCTCGTACGCCGTCAGGTCGACGCGTTCGCCGGCGATCTCGGCGGTGAGCCGGCGGTCCTGGGTGTTGACGACCAGGACGGTGTCGGCGGAGGCGAGGGTCCGGACGTCGGGGGTGGACACGGGGACGTCCTCCTGGCGGGTGCCGGGCGGGAAGGCGGCGGCGAAGCGGGAGAGCAGGTCGTACATGGGCAGGGCACGGCCGCCGTCGGCGGTGTCGGTGGGGGTCCACAGACAGCCGGGGCAGTCGGGGCCCCGTTCGTTCTCCGGGTTCCAGTAGAAGCCGGAGGTGGTGCCGCCACGGGCCAGCGCGATCAGCCCGGCGGCCTGGACGGCGACCCGGTGCGGCTCGGACCAGCCCTCGCGGTCGTCGTTGGAGTCGGCGGGCTCGACGTAGTACTCGGCCCACCACAGCGGCAGGTTCCCGGTCCGTGCGCGCACCCACTCGCTGACCGCCGTGAACTTGTCGGTGGCGGCGAACTCGTCGGGCAGCAGCTCGTCGTCCCGGGTGTAGCTGGCGCCGTCCACGACGACGAAGTCGGCGCCCGCCCGGTGCTCGTTCCAGTGGTCGAAGGCGTCCAGGACCCGCTGGTCCGCCGCGCCCCAAGGCCCCTTCAGGGTGGTGGAGGCCAGTTCCGTCTGGCGCGGGTCGACGCTGTCCATGACGAGATACGGCCCGCCGACCATGATCTCCTCGTCCACCTCCTTGAGCGCCTCGTACACCAGGTTGTAGAGCTGGGTGTAGCCCTCGTAGTCCCAGCGGGCCTCGGCGTCGTTCCAGAAACCCTTGAACTCGTTCCAGACGATGAAGTGCCGTACGTCGGGATAGCGCTGGGCGACGGTCGCGGCGAGGGCGGCGAAGTCGGCGAAGTGCTCGGGCTCCGGGGCGGTCTCCAGGGCGGCCTGGCTCCAGTCGGTGTCGCCGGACGCGCCGCCCTTCATCCAGTCGGGCGCGCAGCACAGGGTGATCACCGGGGTCGCCCCGGTGGCGCGGGCGAAGTCGACCCGGCGGTCCAGCGCGGCGAAGTCGTACCGCCCCTCGACGGGCTCGGGGTTGTCGGCGCCCCAGCCCATGATGTGCTGGTTCTGCGGCAGGCCGGTGCCCGACAGCCGTTCCTCGACCCGGTCCACCGCCGCCGCGCTGCCCTCGTCGGCGCTGAACTGGGTGTGGGTGAAGCCCCAGCCGACGTCCGGTCCCGTCCGCTCCGGGGTGGCGGGCGTGCCGTGCACCTTGTCGCCGTCGGGGGTCGTCCCGGCCGTGGAACCGCCGCCCCCGGGAACGGTGTTGAACAGGGTCAGGGCCAGCGCGATCACGGCGGCGGCCACTCCGAGCAGTGCGGTGAGGCGCCACCGCCGTGCCCCCGAACTCCACGCATGACGTCCCATCGAGGGCAACAGTAACCGTGCGACCACCCGGTGGAAACCGGGTGCACGCGGGCCGCGCGTGCCCGATCATGGCGGCATGTCCGCACTTCCGCACGACGTCCCGCCGCTCCGGCTCAACGTCGACGTCTCCGACTCCCCCTCGGACGTCGTCGACCTGCTGTTCCTCGGCCGTTTCGCGACGGGCGAGCAGCCGTACGCGCACGCGGCGAACATCGAGCGGGTGCGCTCCGGCGCGACCCTGCTGCCGCAGGGCGCCCGGGTGCTGCGCCTGTCCCGCGACGCCGACCGCAGCGCCACCCTGGCCGAGGGTGACGGCTGGACGCTGCTGATCTCCCGCTGGAACCGGGGCGCCGATGTCACGGTGACCGCGACCAGCGCCGAGCTGGCCTCGAAGGTGCTGGACGAGGCAACCGACGGCGCCGCCGACGAGCCCGAGCCGCAGCCGGAGAACGTGACGATGGGCTTCTGGTACATGTCACCCCGGCGCGGCCCGTACCGCACGACCCGGCAGATCGCGGCGGGCACCTGGGACGAGGTGCGCGCCAACTACACCGCGCCGGTGGCGGAGGTGATGGACGGTCTGATGAGGACCACGCCGGAGGACATCGCCGGGCGGCTGCTCCTGCTGCACGGCCCGCCGGGCACCGGCAAGACGTCCGCGCTGCGCACCCTGGCCCGGTCCTGGCGGGAGTGGTGCCAGGTGGACTGCGTCCTGGACCCGGAGCGCCTCTTCTCCGACGTCGGCTATCTGATGGACATCGCGATCGGCGAGGACGACTCGACGGGCAAGAGCCGCTGGCGGCTGCTGCTCCTGGAGGACTGCGACGAGCTGATCCGGGGCGAGGCCAAGCACACGGCGGGGCAGGCCCTGTCCCGGCTGCTGAACCTCACGGACGGCCTCCTGGGCCAGGGCCGCAATGTCCTGGTCGGCGTCACCACCAACGAGGACCTGGAGCGCCTGCACCCCGCCGTGGTCCGCCCCGGCCGCTGCCTCGCCCGTATCGAGGTCGGCGCGCTGACCCGCCCCGAGGCCGTCACCTGGCTCGGCACGGAGAAGGACGTCCCCCGCGAGGGCGCGACCCTGGCCGAGCTGTACGCCCTCCGCCGGGGGACGTCCCCGAGAACCCTCCCGGAGCCCCGGGGCGGGACGGATGCGGGGCTTTATCTGTAGACGGGGTCTGTGGACGGGGTCTGTGGACGGGATCTGTGGACGGGATCTATAGACGCGGTCTTTAGACGGGGTCTGTAGACGGGCGGGATCTGCCGACGGGAATCCGTGGGCGGGGACCCGTAGTACAGGGAATCTGTAGTGCGGGGGCTGGGGCTTCGCCCGGGCATCGGTAGCCCACCCACGTGCCCGCCCACGGAGGCGCCCGGGACGCCCGGCCCGGAGGGTGACGCCCCGGGTCAGTCCGCGTAAGCCGCCCGCAGGGCTTCCCGTACGGCGGTCAGGGCCGCCGGCTGTGCCACGCCGAGGCGGCGGACCCGTTCCGCGTAGGCCTGGGCGGCCGAGGCCGCTTCCCGTTCGGCGGCGGAGCCCGCGGCGGCGACGAACGTGCCGTTGCGGCCCCGCGTCTCGATCACCCCGTCCGCTTCCAGCGCCCGGTACGCCTTGGCCACGGTGTTCGCCGCGAGGCCCAGCGTCTCGGCGAGCCCGCGCACGGTCGGCAGCCGGTACCCCACCGGCAGCAGCCCCGACCGGGCCTGCTCGGAGATCTGTGCCCGCACCTGCTCGTACGGCGGCGCGCTGTCATCGATCCGGATCTTCAAGGTCACGCCCCCGATTCTCCCGTACCCGCCGGAACCGGCGCACCCGGCGGGCCCTTGGCACCCGGCGGGCCCTTGGCACCCGGCGGGCCCTTGGCACGCGGCGGGCCCTTGGCACGCGGCGGAGCACCCGGTACCCGGCGGGCACCCGCACCCGGCGGAGAACGGCCCCGCACCCGGCGGAAAATCGGAGGCGCCCCGTGCCGGGCCCCCGTAGCGTGCGGCGCCATGACCGTGATCGTGCGTGATATCCGCCCCGAGGTCCGGGCCGACGCCGAGGGCTTCTGCGCGGCCCGGCGGCTGGCGCTGCCATATCTGCTGGCCACACCGGAGTCGGTGCTCCACGACCTGGCCCACAGCCGCCCGGACGCGCATCACCGGCTGCTGGTGGCGGAGCTGGACGGCGAGATCGTCGGCACCGCCAAGGCCGGTATCGCCCTCGACAGCCCCGAGCCCGGCCACGGCTACCTCAATGTCCACGTCCGCCCCGACCGCACCCGCCACGGCGCCGGTTCGCTGCTGGTGCGCACGGCCGAGGAGCATCTGGCGACGCGCGGCGCCACCCAGGTGTTCGCCTGGGTCCTGGACGGGCCGGACCACCGGGCCTTCGCCGAACGCCTCGGCTACCACCCCAGCCGCTCCAGCCACTTCCTGCGCCTGGACCTCTCGACCGGCACCCTCCCCCCGCTCCCGCCGCTGCCGCCCGGCGTCGCACTGCGCACCGGCGCCGACTACGCCGACGACCCCCGCCCGCTGTTCACGCTGGACGCCGAGGCCACCTCGGACGAGCCCGGCGACCTCGCGGCCGAGCTGACCGACTACCCGGCATGGCTCGCCGAGACCTGGCGGCACCCCCTGCTGAACCACGCCCTGACCTCGGTCGTCCTGGTAGACGGCGAACCCGCGGCGTTCAGCGCGGCCTACACCGACGGCCACGGCCGCTACGGCTCCGCCATGACCGGCACCGCCCGCGCCCACCGCGGCCGGGGCCTGGCCAAGCTCGCCAAGACCGACTCGCTGCACCGGGCCCGCGCCGCCGGGTGCGCCGAGGCGATCACCAGCAACGACTCCGGCAACGGCCCGATGATCGCGATCAACCAGTGGTTCGGCTACCAGATCTGCGCGACGGAGGTCCGCCATGCCCGCACCCTCGGCTGACCCGGCCCGCCCCGCGCTCCTCGACATCGTGCTCGTCAAGGCGGGCCGCACGAAGATCCGTTACCCGGCCGAGCTGCTCGCCGACGACGGTGTCCGGATCGCGGTGCGCGCCCCCTGGGCGGGCGAGGCCGCACGGGACTTCGGCTTCGTACGGTTCGAGAAGGGCGATGTCTTCACCGAGTACTACTGGCGTGACCGCTGGTACGCGGTGAAGGAGGTCCGCGACGCCCGGGGCACGCTCAAGGGCTGGTACTGCGACATCACCCGACCCGCCGTGCGCACCGGCCGTGAGCTGACCGTCGAGGATCTCGACCTGGACCTGTGGCGCTCCGCCGACGGCACCGACGTACGCCGCCTGGACGAGGACGAGTTCGCGGACAGCGGTCTGGCGGAGCGGGACCCCGCGGCAGCGGCGGCGGCCGTGGCGGCGCTGGAGGAGCTGGAGCGGCTGGCGGGTGCGGGGCGGTTCGGGGAGCTGGTGGCGTAGCCGCTCCTCTCATGACCGGGGGCGGCCGACCGTCACCGCATCATCGCCACCACCGCATACCTCTGGTCCCGCACCTCCCGCCCCCACAGTGCCGTGTCCTCGGACAGTGGCTCCATGCGCAGGTCGGCCGCGGCCGGGGTGAGGAGGGCGGTGAGGCGGTCGGCCGGTATGCCCGTCGGATCGGCCGTGCCCCAGACGCCCTCGATCAGGACCAGCCGGCCGCCGGGGCGGATCAGGCCACGCCAGCGGCGCAGGGCGCGGGCGGGGTCCGGGAGCGTCCACAGCACATGCCGGACGAGCACCACGTCGTAGCGCTCCTCGCCGATGGGGGGTGCCGCCGCGTCGCCGGTCAGGACCGCGGCGTCCCGGCCGGCGAGCTTGGCTCTGGCGCGCGCGACCATGGCCGGGGAGCGGTCGACGCCGGTGACACGGTGCCCCTGCTCGGCGGCGAGGAGGGCCAGGCTGCCGGTGCCGCAGCCGAGGTCGAGCAGGTCGCAGGGGCGGCCGGGCAGCCAGGAGCGCAGCCGCGCGGCCCAGGCGGCCCGCACCTCGGGGTCGCGCAGTCCGTGATCCGGCTCCTCGTCGAAACGGGCCGCCTCGGCGTCCCAGTCGACCGTGTCCGTCGTCGCCCGGGATCCGCTGTCCGTCACCGCGCCCGCCCCCTTCGTACCATCAGCGTCGTTCGTCATGCACCCAGAGTGACACCCGGCACTGACAATCGGCCGTTCACCACCCATGGGCACATGGGTACAGAGGGGTTGTGAGTCGAAGGACAGTTCAATCGTGATATGCGCCACTGACAGACCGGCATCGATGAGGAATTCTCGCCCAAAGGGTCTACCTCCGTGCCGCCACGGGAGCCGGTAGGCACTGAAGGAGGCAGCCATGCGCCGCGTGACCGTGCAGAAGCCCCTGAAGAAGACGGACGCCAGACGGGTCCGCGAGAAGCGCGAGGAGCGCCCCGCGGAACGCTCCGAGGTGCGCGAGGACATCGCCCGCACGTGGTGGCCGGAAGGCTGAGCCCCCCGCCGGGTTCTCAGTCCAGCCGCTTGCGGTAGTGGACGCGGTCGTACGGCCCGTCCACGCGCCGCTCCACGACCTCGTACCCGAATTTCGGGTAGATCTCCTGGTTCTCCCACATCAGGGCGTTGGTGTAGAGGCGGACCTCGGGCAGGCCCAGTGCGCGTGCCCGTGCGTCCACGAACTCCAGCAGCCGCCGGCCGACGCCCCGGCCGTGCGCGTCGGGGTGCACGGCGATGCTGTCCAGGAAGAGATGGTCGGCGTGTGCCTCGATCACCACGAGGCCCGTCACCGGTTCACCCGTGACGAACACCCGTCCGGCCGCCACCTCCGCCGCGTGATCCGCCTCCATGGGCTGCGGCACCACCCCGATCCGGGCGATGTAGTGCCGGTACGCGGCGTCGGTCACGCCCTTCACGGCGGGGAGGTCAGCCGCCGTCGCGGGCCGGATGCGTACGTCGTCCATGGCTTGAACCGTACCTACCTCAGCTCTGTCTGAGCACTTCCTTAAAGCGAGCATAAGGATCTCCACAGGCGGCTCTCAGCAGCCGATCGCGCGGATCGTTGCGGCTAGCTTCATCTCGCCCCCACGGGATCACCAAGATCCATCCGGGTCCCGCGAGATCGTCGAGCGACCGCTACGAGGAGTTCCCCCATGTCCGTTCGCCTGTCCGTTCGCCTGTCCGTTCGCCGCAAGGCCGCCGCTGTCGCGGCCGTCGGTGTCGCCCCGCTCGCCCTGACCGCGCTCTCCACCGCGCCCGCGTCCGCGCACGGCGCGTTGGGCGACCCGGTCAGCCGGGTGTCGCAGTGTCTGGCGGAGGGGCCGGAGAACCCGAAGTCCGCCGCCTGCAAGGCTGCGGTCGCGGCCGGTGGCACCCAGGCGCTCTACGACTGGAACGGCATCCGGATCGGCAACGCCGACGGCCGCCACCAGGAGCTGATCCCGGACGGCAAGCTGTGCAGCGCCAACGACCCCACCTTCAAGGGCCTGGATCTGGCGCGCGCCGACTGGCCCGCGACCAGCGTCAAGGCCGGTTCGTACAACTTCAAGTTCCGGGTGACGGCTCCGCACCAGGGCGCCATGAAGGTGTATCTGACCAAGCCCGGCTTCGACCCGTCGAAGGCGCTCGCCTGGGGTGACCTCGATCTGGCCAACCCGGTCGCGTCGACGGCCACCACCCGGACTTCGTCCGGCGGGTTCTACACCTTCCAGGGCACCCTTCCGGAGCGTTCCGGCCAGCATGTGCTGTACGCGGTGTGGCAGCGCTCGGACAGCCCCGAGGCGTTCTACTCCTGCTCGGACGTCACCTTCGGTGGCGCGAGCGGTGGCGGCACCGGGACCAGCACCGACAGCGGCACCGACGCCGGGTCCGGGACCGGGACCGGGACCGGCTCCACCCCGGCGCCCACCGCCTCCGCCCCGTCGCAGGAGCAGATAGACGCCGGTACCGACAAGTCGACGATCGAGAACAACGGGCACGGCGACCACGACCCGGCGACGACGACCGACCCCACGACGGACAGCGCCGGCGCTGACAGTGGTGACAGCGGCGACAGCGGTGAGAGTGGTGCCGGTGGTAACGAGCCGCAGGCCGCCGGTGCTCCGGCGCAGCCCGTGCAGGACGCCGGCTCCACCGGCCAGAACCTCGCCGAGACCGGCGGTGACAGCGCCACGCCGATGATCGCGGTCGGCGGTGCGGCGGCGCTGGCGCTGGGCTCGGCCGCGCTGTTCGCCTCGGTGCGGCGCCGGGCCCGCAACGGCGGCTGACGCACGCCCCCCTTGGTCCGGGGCCCGACCGGCGGCTCAGGCC
>NZ_JBHYUG010000031.1:75514-86752 GCF_042749375.1 Streptomyces sp. NPDC059477
GGGGCGCCCGCCCCCCCCGGGCCGCCCCCCCCCCCCCGGGGGGCGCGGCGCCCCCCCGGGGGCGCGGGGCGGGGCGCCCCCCCGACGCGCGTCGGTGTCAACTGAACGCCGACGCGCAGGTGGTGGGCCTGGCCCGGGCGGGATCCAGGGCGCCCGCGACCTCATGGAAGGCGATCCGGTCGAACAACCCGATGGCCAGATGCTCGGAGAGATCGACCGGGCACAGCTCCTGGAGCAGCACATTGCGTACGTTCGGGCCGTCCAGGAACGCGCTGCGGTACGGCGTGACGACCTGGTCGTACCGGGTGGCGATGACGGTGTAGTTCACGCCGGGCACGGTGTCCCCGCCCTGGTTGAGCTTGGTGAGGAAGGGCGAGCCGGTGATCTGGTCGGCGAGGGCGGGCGTGGCGGTGGTGAGCAGGTCCTCGGCGCCGGGGAAGTACGGCAGCAGTTCGGTGAGGCCGGACAGGGTGGTGCCGTGGTTGTCGGGGGCGATGCCCACGAGGGTGTTCACCTCGGCCGCTCCGCCCAGGAACTTGAGGTAGTAGCGGGGCATCATGCCGCCCTGCGAGTGCCCGACGAGGTCGACCTCCGTGGTGCCGGTCGCGGCGAGCACCTTGTCGACATAGGCGTCGAGTTGCTCCGCGGACTTGTCGATGGGGCCGAGGCCGTGGAAGAACGGCACGCCGGGCAGTTGGCCGTAGTCGAGCGAGAAGACGCAGTATCCGCGCCGGGTCAGATAGGGCGCGAGGCCCAGCCAGTTGTCGACCGAGTTGCCGAAGGTGCCGTGGACCAGCACGACGGGGCGGGGATGGGCGGCGGACGGCTTGCAGGAGTAGTCGTTCCAGGCACCGGCGGCGGCAGGAGGAGTAGCTGCGGACGTAGCCGTGACGGTCGCTGTGGCTGTGACAGTGGCTGTGGCTGTGAAAGTCGCTGTGGCTGTGGCTGTGGCTGTGGGGACGGTGGCCAGTGCGCCGGTCAGCAGCAGTGCCGCCAGCGGTCCGAGCACTCTTCTCCAGGGCAGCATCGAGTGATCTCCTTGCGGCTCAAGGGAGTTGCGACTGCGTTTCGCCCTGTGATCCGGATCACGAGGATGCTGTTCACTCGTCAAGTTACGGACGGGTAGCCCAAGGGGGAAGTTACGGGTGGGTAAAGTCTCCGGCGCGCAGCTGACCCATCAGAGGTCGTGCAGGGCGCGCAGGGCCTGGGCGATGGCGGCCTGCGCCACCCGGGCGGTGCCGGAGACCCGTTCGTACATACCGCCCTCGTGGGGCAGGCCCAGCAGCCGCATGGCCGTCACCGGCACCCCGGCCCCGGCGAGCGCCGCCGCGTACCGCTCGCCGTCGTCGCGCAGCGGGTCGACCTCGGCGGTGAAGATGTACGCGGGCGGCAGTCCGCCGAAGTCCTGCGCGAGCAGCGGTGACACCCGGGGGTCGTGCCGGTCCTCGACCCGGGGGACGTACCGGTCGACCGCCGTCCCCAGCGGCGCCAGTTCCGCCTCCGTGATCCCGTCGGTCACCCGTTCCCCGGCACCGCGCGTCAGATCGAGGCCGGGCACCTCCAGGATCTGGAGCGCCAGCGGGTGGCGGGCCCGGTCGCGGTTGAGCTGGGTCAGCGCCGCCGCCAGGTTTCCGCCCGCGGACTGTCCGGCGATCGCGATACGCCCCGGGTCGACGCCGAGCGAACCGGCCTCGCGCACCAGCCAGTCCAGCGCGGCCCAGCCCTGTTCGAGCGCGGTGGGGAAAGGGTGCTCCGGGGCGAGCGCGTAGGACACCGCCGCGATGACGACGTCCGCGCGGGCGGCCCGTAGCGCGCACATGGCGGCGACGCTCGGGTGATGCAGGCCGCCCTGGACGAAGGCGCCGCCGAAGAAGTGCAGACAGGCCGGGAGGCGCAGCTCCGGGGCGGGCTCCCTCGGGTAGTACAGCCGTACGGCGACGTCCGGCCGTCCCGATACCGGGACGACGTGCTCACGGATCGGCAGTTCCGGCCCGGCCGGTCCGAGATACGGATACACCGCCCGCTCGTAGGCGAAGGCCCGCTCGCGCTGCTCCTCCGGGTCGTTCGACGGCAGGGGCGCGGGGACGCCCAGTTCGGCGATCGCCCGGATGAGGGTGGGGTCTATGGGCATGGGGGCCTCCGGTGAGGGCGGGGGTGGTTGGTCGGGCGGTACGTGTGCGCGGTCGGGCGGTACGTGTACGTGGTCGGGCTGTACGTGTACGTGGTCGGGCTGTACGTGGTCGGGCTGTACGTGGTCGGGCGGTACGTGTACGTGGTCGCCGCGGTGTCGGCGGCGCGGTTGCCGTCGGCGCGGTTCAGGTCGGGGGGCTCACGGCGGCGGCGCGGGCCCGACCGCGCAGGAACGCGCCGACCCGGTCCTGCCAGGCCCGCGCGGTCGTCGAGGTTTGGGTGAGCGACCCGCTCCCGTGGAGCTGGCCGGGCGCCCGCCAGCTCTCGACCGGCACCCCGGCGCGGGCGAGCCGGGCGGCGTAGGACTCGCCGGAGTCGCGCAGCGGGTCCAGCTCGGCGGTGATCACCAGGGCGGGCGGCAGACCGGTGAGGTCGGGGACGTCGGCGGGCGCCGCCCAGCGCACGGCCGAGCCGGGCGTCTCCCAGACCTCGGACCACTCGGCCGGCCCGGGGGTCCTAGCCACCCCAGTCGCCCCAGCCGCCCCGGCCACCTTCGCCGCCCCCGCAGATCTGGACGACCCAGCCACCCCGACCGCCCAAGCCGCCCCAGCCACCCCGGCCACCCCGGCCCCGGACTCGCTCCCGACCACCCCGACCCCGCCCAGATACGCCGCGTGCAACTCGGCGACACCCCCGCCGAGGCCGCCCAGCGCGCCGTACGCGCGGAACGAGTCGTCCCGGTCGAAGTCCAGGCTTGCCGCGGGCACCTCCAGGACCTGGTGGTCGAGGCGGATGCCACGGTCCCGGGCGTGTGCCGCGACCAGCCCGGCGAGGTTGCCGCCCGCCGAGACCCCGCCGACGCCGATCCGCCCGGGGCCGATCCCGAACCGGGGGGCGGACTCGATCAGCCAGGTCAGGGCGTCGAGACAGTCCTCCAGCGCGGCGGGGAAGGGATGTTCGGGGGCGAGCCGGTAGTCGACGTCGAAGATGTCGGCACCGCCTGACACGGCCCGGCTCCGGGCCAGCCGCGCGTTCACCACCTCGTGGACGCTGCCGAGGACGAAGCCACCGCCGTGGATGCTCAGGTGCGCCATGCGCGGGCCGGTGACCCGGGGCGGCCGGTAGCGCAGCACGGTGATCTCCCCGGCGCGGGTCGGCACCCGGTGCCCGCTCACCTCGCACTCCACGGGGCCGGGCAGCGTGAACCGGGTGGCGAGCGCGTCCGACAGCTCCCGTGCGGCGCGCCGCCGCCGGGGCCAGTCGGGCGAGCGCAGACCGGGCAGCCCGGCGGCGATCTCCCCGCCGGTCGCGCACCAGTCCACCACGGCCGGTTCACAGCCCGCGCCACGGACGAGCGCCAGGGGATCTGCCACCGGGACCCGCATCAGGGACCTCCACTCACAACGGACGGACCGAGGAACGACGACCGGCGCGACCGGCAGAACCGGCACGACCGGCACGACCAGCGCCACCGGCGCCACCGGCACCAGCACCAGCACCAGCACCAGCACCGGCACCACCGGACCGTCCGGCATGACCTGACCCACAGTCGATCGAAGCTCTTCGACGAAGTACTTTAAATCGGCCCCGGACCGAGGTCAATCACCATGCGCCGGGCACCGAGGGGGGTGGGCTAGGGTGAGGAACGTGGGGAGCCAGGGCGTGACGATCTATCAGGTGGCCAAGACAGCCGGGGTCAGCATTTCCACGGTGTCGCTCGCGCTCAACCATCCGGACCGGGTCAGCCCGCCGACCCGTGACCGGATCATCCGGGTCGCCGGTGAGCTGGGGTACCGCCCCGGCGCGACCGCCTCCGCGCGAGCCCGGCGCCATACCGGCCGGATCGCCGTACTGGCCCCCTTCAGCAGCTACGAGAGCTACCGGACCCGGCTCGTCGGCATCCTGGAGACCTTCGCCCCCGACGACGTCGAGGTCGTGGTGCTCAACGCCCCGTCCGCCGCCGCGGAGAGCTCACCGCTGCTGGAGACGCTGCCGGTGCGCGGCGATGTCGACGGGCTGCTGATCATGGGCGTCCCGCTCGGCGAGCAGGGCGCCGACCGACTGCGGCGCTGGGGGCCACCGACCGTGCTGGTCGACTCCGCGCACCCGTCCTTCAGCACCGTCACCTTCGACGACGAGCGGGCCGGGCACGCGCTGGCCGCCCATCTGCTCGGGCGCGGCCACCGCCGCTTCGGCGTGCTGCACGAACCCCAGCGCTCGGAGACCTACGTCTCCTCCGGCATGCTCCGCTACGAGGGGATCCGGCGGGCGCTGCGCGAGGCGGGCGCGGCCGAGCACACCTGCGAGGATCTGGAACTGGCCGACAACGACCTGGCGACGGCACGGGCGTTCGCCGCCGGGTTCGTGCGCCGCGCCGACCGGCCGACCGCCGTCATCGCCCACCACGATCTGCTCGCCGCGGGCTTTCTGTCGGGGCTGCGCGCCGCCGGGGCGGAGGTGCCCGGGGACATCGCCGTCGCGGGCTTCGACGACGGGCCGCTGGCGGAGGCCCTCGGGCTCACCACCATCCGGCAGCCGTTCGCCGAGTCCGGCCACCGCGCCGCCGAGTTGCTGCGCTCCCTGATCCAGGCACCGCAGCAGACACCCGCGCGCACGCTGCTCCTGCCGGAACTGATCGTGCGCGAGACCACCTGACCCCGACCGGGCCGGGCCCATGCGTCCCCGGCCGGGTCGGACCGCGTATCCCCGACCCGGCCGGACCCCGCGCGCATACGGCCGCACCGTCGAGCGGCCGGGCCCGCGCGTCCCGGCCGGTCAACCGCACCCGCACCCGCACCAAGCCGAATCAGCCGCGCTCACCGCAGCAGTCCACGAACGCCGCCGCCCGCCGGTTGAGCCACGCCCCGGCTCCCGTCGTACGTCCGGTCGGTGGCGGGCCGCTGGACCAGTGGCGCGTGGCCCATGCCGCCGCGGCTGTGCGGCCGGGCGCTGCCTGCGCGGACCCCGCCGGAACACCACCGTCGGGCACCCGCCACTCGGTCACTCGGCCAGTGTCGCCGGATGGATCGCGCCGGGACCGAAGCGGTGGCGGGCGCGGTCGGCGGCGGCCTCGGCGGCTCGGGCGCGGTCGGCGGCCGGGTCGAGCGAGAGTTGGCGATAGGCCTCGCCGGCCGGCAGCAGCCCGTCGGCGCGGAGCACGAAGGCACGTACCCTCGCCCGCTGGAGCCCGAGGGTGTTCAGCAGGTCCAGGGCGGCTTCCGCGAGGGCGGGTGAGTGGTCGGTGGGCTCCGGCAGGGTGCGCGTACGGGTGCTGGAGCTGCGGTCGGCGTACCGCACCGTGAGGGTCAGCCGGCCGGCGGACTGCCGTTCGCCGCGCAGCCGTCGGCCGATCTCGTCGGCGAGTCCCAGGACCGCCCGGTGCTGCCGGGCCGGGTCGAGACAGTCCCGGTCCAGCACCAGGTCGGCGACCAGGTGCGCGGCCGGTCCGGGCGGGGCGACCGGGCGGGGGTCGTGGCCACGGGCGCGCTCGGCCAGCAGTCGGGCGGGGCCCGCGCCGAGCAGGCGTTGCAGGGTCCCGGCGGGCAGGTCGACGACCTGGCCGATGGTGCGCAGACCGTAGCCGCCGAGAGTCTTCGCGAGGGCGGGGCCGACCCCGGGCAGGGTGGTGACCGGGCGCGGATACAGCCAGTCCGCCGCCTGTCCGGCACGGACCCAGGTGGTCTCGCCCGGCGCGGACGCGTCGGCCGCCATGGCCGCCAGCATGCGGTTGCCCGCGAGCCCGGCACTGCTGTCGATGCCGTACAGCGCCTTCAGCCTCATCTTCGCCAATTGGACCACGTTGTAGGGAGACAGATCGAAGTACCGGAGCGCCGACGTCAGGTCCGCTTGCACGGCGTTGGGCGGGACGGCCTGGACATGAGGCGTGACACCGGACATCAGTTCGATTGCATCGGCGTACTGATCCCCGGTCAGCACGGCGTGCAGGTGGAGGTGGGCGATGTGGCGCTGCCGCACGGCCATCCCGTTCACCCCGTTCATCCCGTTCATCCCGCGCTCCCCGGGCTGCGGTGGCCGAACTTCTTCAGGTCGGCGGAGCGGGTGCCGGCGGGCTGGAGGTCGGCGTACGGGTGGAGGCGGGCGCCGGTGGTGCCGTTGACGAGGGTGCGGTGCGGCTGGGCGGTCCCGTGCCGCGGCTGTCCCGGAACCGGCTGTCCGGGAACCGGCTGTCCCAGAACCGGCTGTCCCAGAACCGGCTGTCCCAGAACCGGCTGTCCCAGAACCGGCTGTCCGGGAACGGGAACCTGGGCGGGCGTCGGGTGGGGGTGGTCCGCGCCGAGGAGGGCGAGGGCGGCCTCGGGGCCGTTGTCGCGGCGGGCGGTGGCGATCTCGTCCAGGTCCCAGGCCATGGTGCCGACGACGGTACGGCGGGTGCCGCGCACCTGAACCGTGCCGCGCACCAGCAGCAGCCCGCTGTGGAAGACGGTGTACGCGCAGGCCGGGTGCGAATCCTCGAAGAACGCCAGGTCGACCAGGCCGGAGCCGTCCTCCAGGGTGACGAAGATGATCCGCTTGCCGCTGGCGATCGGCGGGGTCTGGGTGGAGGCCCGTACCCCGGCCACGAGGACCTGCCGACCGGCACGCAGTCCGGCCAGATGCGCCGCGTCGGTCGCGCCGATCTCCCGCAGCAGACGGTGGTGGTGCTCCATCAGGTGCTGGGAGACGTCGATGCCCAGGGTGTTCAGTTCGGCGCTCAGGGCCTCGCGGCCGGTCAGCTCCGGCAGCCCGCTCGGCTCCGCCCCGCCGACCGCGCCCGTACTGATGGGCAACTGCCCCGCGCCCGCGGACCGGGCTCGGGACTGCCGGTGCAACTCGGCGATCTGGAGGAGAAGATCACGGCGGGTGAGCCGGCCGTCGTGCAGACAGGTCAGGGCGCCGATCTCGGCGAGGCGCTCGGCGACCGGCCGGCTGGGGTGGGCCCGCTGCCAGAAGTCCGACAGCGATCCGTACGGCTGGCTCTCCTCGATCCGGGCGCATTCGTCGGCGCCGATGCCGTGCACCGCGGACAGCGCGAGCCGCACCCCCCACTGATCCCCGTCGGCCTTCTCCACGGTGTGCTCCACCCGGGAGCGGTTGACGTCGACGGGCAGGACCGGCACCCCGCGTCGCCGGGCGTCGGAGACCAGGACCCGCTTGGGCCACATCCCGGGGTCGTGTTCGAGCAGGCCCGCCAGCAGGAACGCCGGATAGTGCGCCTTGAGCCAGGCGCTCTGGAGGGCCGGTACGGCGAACGCGACCGCGTGGGCGCGGCAGAAGCCGTACGCCCCGAACGCCTCGACGGTCTTCCAGACCTCGGCCCGCACCGCCGGGCCGTACCCCCGCGCCCCGGCCAGGACATGGAACCAGTTCTTGATCCTCGGGAGCTGGTTCCGGTCGCCGAGCGCCCGCCGGGCCAGCTCCGCCTTCGCCCGGCCGCAGCCCGTCATCACATCCAGCGTCTCGATGATCTGCTCGTGCCAGATGGTCACCCCGTAGGTGTCGGCGAGCACCGGCTCCAGGTCCCGATGGGCGTACGACGGCGTACCGCCGTGGCGGGCGGCGATGTACCGCTCGGGCATGCCGCCCTGGACCGGGCCGGGGCGGAAGAGGCTGATGTCGGCGATGACGTCCTGCGGGTCGCGCGGCTGGAGCCGGGACAGCAGGTCCTGCTGGCCGGGCGACTCCAGCTGGAACAGGCCCAGGGTCTGACTCTTCCGGATGAGTTCGAAGGCGAGGGGGTCGTCGAGCGGTACCTGCCGTGGATCGTCCAGGTCGACATGGCGGCCGGTCACCCGTTCGATCTCGGTGAGCGCGTGGGCCATCGCGGACTGCATCCGTACGCCCAGCACATCGAGTTTGATGTTGCCCAGCGCCTCGATCTCCTCCTTCGCCGCCATGGCCATGGGGTAGTCGCCCTGCGGGGTGGGCTGCACGGGCAGCCGGTCCAGAAGGCCGGCGTCGCTGATGACCACGCCGCAGGGGTGCATGGCCATGCCGTGGACCAGGGAGTCGAGGCCCTCGGCCAGCTCCCACAGAGGCCCGTACCGGTCCGCCTCGGCCGCGAGGCGCCGCAGTTCGGGCAGTTCGGCGAGGGCGCCGGTGATGTCGCAGGCGCGCAGGTGCGGGAAGCTCTTGGCGATCCGGTCGACGTCCGCCGGTGCGATGCCGAGAGCGAGGCCGGTGTCCCGCAGGGCCCTGCGGGCCCGGTAGGTCTCGGGCATCGCGGTGACCGCGACCCGCTCCTTCCCGAACCGTTCGAAGATCGTGTCGTAGCACTCCAGCCGGCGCGCGGACTCCACGTCGATGTCGATGTCGGGCAGCGAGGCGCGGGTCGCGTTCAGGAAGCGTTCGAACAGCAGCCGGTGGTCGAGCGGGTTGGCGGTGGCGATGCCCAGCGCGTGGCAGACCAGGGAACCCGCGCCCGAACCGCGGGCCGCGACCCGGATGCCCTTGGCCCGGATGTCGGCCACGACCTGGCCGACGGCGAGGAAGTACGAGTCGTAGCCCAGGGTGGAGATCACGTCGAGTTCCTCGTCCAGCCGGTTCAGTGCCGCCCGGTCCCGGTCGAGGCCGCGCCGGGTCAGACCGGCCTCGCACTGCCGGCGCAGCAGGTCGGCGGCTCCCCTGGTGCCGGGCCCGGCGCCGAACAGCGCCGGCTCCGGGAAGTGCGGGACGCCCAGCCCCAGGTCAGCGCGGGGGTCGAGGGCGCATTCGTCGGCCGTGGCGACGGTGTCCGCCAGCAGCCCGCGCGCCCGCCGGTCGTCCGCTCCGGCGCACTCCGCGACCAGTCGGGCGACGGCCGTCATCTCCCGCGCGCCCTTGAGCCAGCGCTGCCCGCTGTCCAGGCGGCGCCGGTCGACCGGCCGCAGCAGCCGGGCCGCGTCCAGGACATCGGCGAGCCGGTGCTGGTCGGGGTCGGCGTAGCGGACGGCGTTGGAGAGCACCGCCGTGATGCCGATGCGGTCGGCCAGCGCGAGGGTGCGGGCGGCCGGCCGGAGCGCTCCGGGATCCATGCCAAAACGTTTCTGCGCAACGACTTCCAGCCTCACTCCCCCGCCGAAGATCTCCCGCCATGGCGTCAGCAGCCGCACCGCGACGTCCTCCCGGCCGGCCGCCAGCGCCCGCACCGGCTCCGAGAGCGGCCCGAGCAGCACGGTCAGCCCGGGACCGCCGTACTCACGCAGCGCCTCCCACGACACCACCACCGGCGCCGCCCCCGACGCCGTACCGGCATGGGCGGCCGAGGTGATCCGGCACAGCCGCGCCCACCCGTCCCGGTCCTGCGCGAGCAGTACGCATCTCAGCGGCGGCTCGACGACATGCGCGCCACCGCGCGCCGGGGTACGGCGGCGCCGGTCGGGCGGTGGTGGCGCGAGGGCCTCCACCGCCAGGTCGACCCCGAAGAGCGGCCGGACCTTGTTCTCCGCGCACGCCCGCGCGAACCGGACGGCCCCGGTGACCGTGTCCCGGTCGGTGAGCGCGAGCGCGGTCATGCCCCGCTCGGCCGCCCGCCGGACGAGCTGCTCGGGGTGGGAGGCCCCGTAGCGGGCGGAGTAACCGGAGGCGACGTGCAGATGGGCGAAGCCCGCCATGCCACACCTCCATCAATCCACCCCTTTTCAGCCATACGCCCTATATGTTCATCGTACGCCCGTTCGATTACTCTAACCTCATCAGCGCCGGTCAGGGACCATATTCGAACACACAAACGATTCTCTAAGGACTCCCCGAGGGCGAGGAGCGGTGGCCGAAAAGGCTCCGTCCCGTCAGCCCCCCGACAGGACGAAGCAGTTGAGGAGCGATTGAGGAGCGATTGAGAAGCGGCCGAGGAACAACCGAGAGGCAGCCGAGGAGCCGACCGAGGAAAAACACCCCCGGGGCGGGCGAGACCCCCTAGCCTCGAATGGCCCCTCGTCTCGAACACTCATACGGCATCCGTTCGGCCGCCTCCCCCTGCGGAAACGTCCCCCGGCCCGGACCGTGAGGACATGACACAGACCGCCGACGACCCGGTGCCACGGCACGGCTTTCTCGCCGAGGTACGGGACGCCGTCACCCCGCGGGCCACGCTGCTGGTGATCGGCGTACTCGCGTTGCAGCTGCTGTTCATCGCCTCCTACGTGGGGGCGCTGCACGACCCCAGGCCCAGGGACGTGCCCTTCGGGGTGGTCGCGCCCACGGCCGTGGCCGGGCGGACGGTGACCCGGCTCGACCGGCTGCCCGGTTCCCCGCTGGACCCGCGCGCGGTGGCCGACGAGGCGAGCGCGCGGCGGCAGATCCTCGACCGGAGCATCGACGGCGCGCTGATCGTGGACCCGGCCCGCACCACCGACACCCTCCTGGTCGCGTCCGGCGGCGGCACCGTCCTCGCCACCACCCTGGAACGCCTGGTCGGCGCGGTGGACGAGACCGAGGGCCGTACCGTGCGCACGGTCGACGTGGCCCCGGCCTCCCCACGGGACTTCAACGGGCTGTCGTCCTTCTATCTGGTGGTCGGCTGGTGTGTCGGCGGCTATCTGTGCGCCTCGATCCTGGCGATCAGCGCCGGGGCACGGCCCGCCAATCCGCGCCGCGCGGTGATCCGGCTGGGCGCGATGGCGCTGATGGCGATCGCCGGCGGGCTCGGCGGGGCGCTGATCGTGGGGCCGGTCCTGGACGCGCTGCCCGGCGGGGTGGCGGCGCTGTGGGGACTCGGCGCGCTGATCACCTTCGCGGTCGGCGCCGCCACCCTCGCCCTCCAGGGCATCTTCGGAATCATCGGCATCGGCCTGGCGATCCTGCTGGTGGTGATCGCGGGCAACCCGAGCGCGGGCGGCGCCTTCCCCTACCCGATGCTGCCGCCGTTCTGGCAGTCCATCGGCCCCGCGCTCCCGCCGGGCGCGGGCACCTGGGCGGCCCGCTCGATCGCCTACTTCAAGGGCAACGCCCTCACCGGCCCCCTCCTGGTCCTCTCGGCCTGGGCCCTGGCAGGCATCGCGATCACGATGCTGGCGGCGGGGCGGAGGAGGCGGCGGGGGATGCGGGCGGCGGAGGGTGAGCGGGCCGGCTGACGGGGGCGGGCGGTTAGTCCTCCCTACGGCTGGGCTAACGGCAAAACGGGCGGGTTCGGCC
>NZ_JBHYUG010000032.1:0-6680 GCF_042749375.1 Streptomyces sp. NPDC059477
GTGGAACGGCGGGCGGCGGCGCTCCACCGCGCGCGGTGCTCCGGCCGGCGGCGGGACGGGAGGGGCTCGGAACAGAGGTCTTGTCGGGCATCGCTACTTCCTCAGCAGGCGGGCGACCTGCTTGTTGACCTGCTCGTACTCGTTCATCCACCAGTCGGTGTCCGCGGTCATCACACCGCCCGCCTTCTGGGCCAGACCATGGAGATCGGTGCCGGGAGTGGTGTGGCGGGGCCAGTCGAGGACCTCATACGCGTGTCGGCGGCCCTGTTCGGTCGCGTTGAGCCAGTACAGGAAGAGCTGTGAGGCGGCGGGGTTCCGGGCACCCTTGATGACGAGGCCCGCGCGCGGCACGACGGGCACCTTGACGGGCGCGTAGTCGACCGGTGCCTTGGCGGTGCGCTGGCGCTCGCCGATGCGGACCCCGAAGCCGACGGGGAACTCGCCGCTGCTCACCTGGGTGCGGATGGCCGTCGGTACCGAGGCGAGCGACACCCGCCCCTTCTCCAGCAGCCGGCGTACGAAGTCCAGCGTGGCCTCGGTACCGAGGCCTGCGGCGAGCGGGCTGAACACGTCGGGCAGCCCGGAGGTGACGATCTTGCCGCGCCAGCGGTCGGTGAGCAGGTCCTCCAGGGTCTTCGGGGCGTCCTCGGCCGTGACGTTCTTGGTGTTGTAGAGGACGGTGCGGGCGATCTCGGCGACGACGATGCCGTGGTGGCCGGTCCAGACGTCGGCGGCGGCCACCCCCTTCATGGCGGCCCAGTCGACCGCGTGGACCAGGCCCGCGCCGCTGAGCTGCTTGACCACCAGGGGAGTGGTCGCGAACACGTCGATCGACGGGGCTACCTGTGCCTTCGCCTCCTGGGCGAGCTTGCCCGCGAATGCCGGATCGGGCTCGCCTCCGACGAACTGGATCTCGATGTCGGCACCGGTGTCGGCGCGCAGGGCCCGGGAGAGCTTCCGGGCGTGGGCGGGAGTACGGGAGTCGGTGCTGACGAAGACCCGTATCCGCCCTTCCTTCGCCGCCTCGTCGGCGAGCGGCCTGAGGGAGGAGGGCAGGGTGCCGCCGGTTCCTGACCCGGCCCCTGCTCCGGTCCTGCCGGAGCCGTCGCCGCAGGCGGTGAGCAGACCGGCCGCTCCCGCTGCGGCCATACCGTGCAGAAGGGAACGCCGGTCGAGAGACGGGGGCGTCTTCGTCATGATCAATACCACCTTGCCGGAAGGGTGGCCGGACGGTCCGGCCGGAAAGGGGGGCGAGGTCGCCGGGGGCGTGGGGTGTCCGACGGTGGGGAACCGGCTGAGGGGGCCGGGGAACTCTGTGGTGAGGATGTCGCCGGGTGTCGCCGTGTGCGGGCCCGGAGGCGGGCCCGTTCCGGTGTCGGACGGGGCGACGGGCGGAGGGGGCCGCGCGGACGGGTCGTGCTCCGCGGGGCCCGGCCGGGGTCGTCCGGGCCGGGCCCGTGTGCCGGTCGGCCCGGCGGCGGTGACCACATGGGATCGGGGTCGAAACCATATGGCGGGGATGTGCTGTGTTCGGGGCGAGCGTCCGGGGTGTGTGGCCGGGTGGCCCGACGTCGGCTACACCTCGACCGAGTTCAGACGGGTGGAGACGGTGTTGAACTCGCGGCAGCCGGACTCCGTCGCCGCTACCACGCCGCCGACGATCGCGCCCCGCCTGCCGAGCCGGGCGTCCGGCTGGAGGGAGAAGGTCATGCCGGACTCGATCTCGAAGTCGAAGAAGGGACTTTCGTGGCCGTCGGCGCCGGGGTACGCGCCGGCGAACCCGGCGACGTGGTCCCGGATGCCCAGACCCGAGCCGCCACCGGAGAGAAGCGGGTTCAGCGAGGCGAACTGGGGGGTGAGGTGCCACATCCCGGCCTCGGTGAGCGGTGCCTCCATCGCCGCGCACACCTCGGCGAAGGACGCGCCGGGCCGTACCGCGTCGACGCCGGCCTCGTAGGAGGCGCGGGCAGCCTCGGCGCAGCGCAGGGTCTCGGCCGGCGGAGTCCCCAGGGTGAAGCTCATGTTGACGTGGGTGTTCAGCTCGGCGTAGTTGGGGAAGATCTCTGCCCACACCATGTCGGAGTGTTCCAGTCGCCTTGCCGGCTCCGGGCGGGTCAGCCAGGTGGGCTCGCCCCAGGCGCAGTTGTCCAGGCCCGTCTGAAAGAGCATCCAGGTGACCCGCATGCCCCTGCGCAGCATCGTCGCCACGCCCTCGGCATAGAGGGCCGTCTCGTCCAGGCCGGGTACGGCGAGCGCCATCATGGCTTCGATCGCTGCGTCCCCCGCCGCGGCGGCGGTGGCGAGGTGCTCCAGGTCCTCGTCGCTGCGTCGGGCCATGACGAGCCCGTAGTCGCGGGTGACGTCGAGGAGCGTGGCGCCCGGGAGCCGTTCGCCGATCGCGTCCCAGACGGGCCGGGAGACCCAGCCGCCCGGGTAGAACGGCGAACCGTAGCCGGCTCCGATCACGCCGAGCCGCCCGCCGCCGAGCCCCTTCTCCCGCGCGATCTCCGGCAGCGACTCCGGCGCGGACCCCACGCGGATGTCCTCGATCCAGGTCTCCAGGCCGCGCTCGCGGGTGAGCAGGTTCTGCGCCGCGACCTGGGCGGCGAAGGCCACCATGGCCGGCTCGCCGTGCCGGGGTACCACGAAGTGCTGGTAGCGGCGGTCGCGGAAGAGGTACTGGCCCGCGTCGTACCGGTCGCTGCGGTCGGCGCCGAAGACCAGCAGTCCGTCTAGTTCATGGGCGTCCATGAACTCCTGGGTGCGGCGCATCCGGAAGGCGCGCTCGTCGTGCGGTACCCCCTCGGGGGTGCGGCACGCTGATGCGGTCCGCGGGGTCGTCCCGGCGTTGGTCGGAGTCGGCACGGATAGCTCCCTTCGGGCCCCTCTTGTGGGTCGCCCGCCCACGGGGGGCGGAGACGCCGGGGGCGTGGACTCAAGCCCTGGGGGTCGGATTCCGCCGGGGGGCGCCGAGCCGGCGCCACCGGCGCCCGAGGGCCCATGATCCGGAGGATTGATCTATGTGCCGAGACCATAGACTCCGCTTTCGGCAATCCACAAGACTTAGAGCAAAGAAGCTTTTAGTTGAGTGATTTCACTGCGGAAGACGGCTCGGTCCCCGGCCCGCGGCTCGTCGGTCGCGTGCCGGGGGCGGGGGTGAGGCGCCGATGCGGGCGGCGGCCGGTCAGTCCAGGTCGCGCAGCCAGGTCTCCAGCTTCTTCAGCAGACCCGCGAGTTCCTCGCGCTCCTCTCGGCTGAGTGTCTCCAGCATCTCCCGCTCCCGTTCCAGATGGTCGTCGATGACCCGGTCGATGAGCGCGAAGCCGGCCGGGGTCAGCTCCGCGTAGACGCTCCGCCGGTCCTCCTCCGAGCGGATCCGGCGGATCAGTCCGTCGCGCTCCATCCGGTCGAGCCGCATGGTCATGCCGCCCGAGGTCAGCAGGGACGAAGCGGCCAGCTCCCGGGCGGTCTTGCGGTACGGCGGCCCCATCCGGCGCAGGCTCGCCAGCACATCGAACATCGACTGGTTGATGGCGTGGCGGTCGTACGTCCGGTTCGACAGATTGCGGACGAGCAGCCCGCAGCGGGTGATCCGGCCCACGACGTCGATGCTGTCGGCGTCGAGCCCCGGTCGTTCGGTCCGCCATTCGGCGATGATCCGGTCCACTTCGTCGGGGTGGTCCCCGGATGCCGGGCTCGGTGCCGCTCGCCCGGGCTCCCCAAGCGGGGGTTCGGACGCGGCGGAACGCCTGGAGGGTCGCTGGCTCACGGTACGCCTGCCTACGGGTCGTCGGGGAAAGGGCCGGGCGCGAACAGTAACAGCCCTATGTATTGACACCTTGAGAGACTCAGAGCTTAGCGTTCACGCGGCCTGGCAGGAATCGGTGTACGGAACCGTGAGAGCCGCCACCGCGACCCGCCCGGACCCGTCGATGGCCCATGCTCTCGGGCCGACATGCCGGGCAGGCTCGGGGTCGGGGTGTCCGAAGCGCCGGGCCCCTGCGCCGGACTCCGCGCCGGGCCCCTGCGCGCTGCCCCGGCGTCCGAAAGCGCTCATCCGGCGAAGGGTGGGCCCGTGCAGTTCTCCGCGAGTTCGGCTGCCGATGCCATGCCGAGTGCGCCGAATCGGCCGGCCGGTCCAGCCCGTTCCCGCCCCAAGACCTTCAGAAATTCGACACACACAAGCATCTTGACTCTAAGTTGCTTATAGCTGAATGATTCAACACTGAGGTAAATGGAGGTAGTCATGGATCAGGCAGTCGTGCGTTTGCACTCACTGCGCTCGGTGCAGCTGAGGGTCCCCGATGTGGACGCCTGTACGGATTTCTACTCGGAGGTCTGGGGACTCTCGGTCGTCGAGCGCGACTCCGACGACACCTGGCTGCGCGGCACCGGACCGAACCACCATGTGCTGCAGCTCTCCCGCACGGAACAGAACGCGCTCGGACGCATCAGCTTCGCCGTCCGCACCCGTGCCGAGATCGACGAGGCGGGCCGCGGGCTCGTCGCGAAGGGCGTGCCGCTGCTGCGCGAGCCCGGACCGCTGGACGCCGTCGGCGCCGGGTACGGACTTCAGCTGGCCGACCCCGAGGGCCGGCGGATCGAACTGAGCTGCGACGTCCACTCCGTCGCTCCGCAGAGCCACGACCGGGCCGTGCCGACCGGGGTCACGCACGTCGTGCTCAACACCGTGGACATCGACGCGGCGGTCGCCTTCTACACCGAGGTGCTCGGCATGCGGGTGTCGGACTGGTCGGAGCACCAGATGGCCTTCCTGCGCTGCAACACGGACCACCACAGCATCGCCTTCAACCAGGCCGCGTGGACGTCGGTCAACCACGTGGCGTACGAGATGCCGTCGATGGACCACTTCATGCGCGGCATCGGTTCACTGAGGCACCACGGGATCACACCCCTGTGGGGCCCCGGGCGGCACGGTCCGGGCGACAACACCTTCTCCTACTTCGCCGATCCCGCGGGCCTTGTCTGCGAGTACACCTCGGACGTCGCCCAGATCGTCGAGGACCAGTGGCTGTGCCGGGTCTGGCGCCGGGTGCCGGAACTCTCCGACCTGTGGGGAACCGCCGGTCCGCCGTCGTACCAGGCGCGGGGCCACATGGCCGGCAGCGAGGACCGCGGCGTGTTCGCCGAAACGGAGAAGGCACAGTGACCCGCCCCGGAGAACAGTCGGTACGCGTTGCGGTGATCGGCGCCGGAGCGATCGGGCGCGCGGTGATCGGCGCCCTCCAAGCCGGGCGACTGCCCGGAGTCGAGCCCGTCGGCGTCGTCGATGACCGCAGGACGGGCGACCTCGGCCTGCGGCAGATCAGCCTCGCAGGCGCGATGGAGCGTGCCGACGTGATCGTCGAATGCGCGGGCCGGACCGTGATCGCCCAGTCGGGTCCTGCCATCCTCGACCACGGGGTCGACCTCCTGGTCACCTCGGTCGGTGCCCTCTGCGACCCCGACGTCGCGGCGGCGCTCGACACGGCCGGCCCGGGACGCTACCTGATCACATCGGGCGCCGTCGGCGGACTGGACATCCTCACGGCCGCCGCCGCCCAGGCACCGTTCGACAGAGTCGGCGTCACCACCGCCAAGCTGCCGGCGACCCTCGTCCAGCCCTGGATGGACGCCGCCGCCGCTGACCGGCTGCGCCGCACCACCGAGCCGGTCGAGATCTTCCGGGGCGATGCCGCCAGGGCCACCCGCCTCTTCCCCCGCTCGCTCAACGTCGCGGCGACCGTCGGCCGGGCCGTCGGCGACATCGGCCTGGTCGAGGTGCGACTCCTCGCCGACCCGGAAGCCGCCCTGACCCGCCATGTCATCGAGGCCGAGGGGCCCTGCGGAAGCTACCGGTTCGAGATCGCCAACCTGCCGTCCGCACAGAACCCGCGCACCAGCGGCGTGGTCCCGCACGCGGTCCTCCGCTCGCTCAGCGTCCTGGTCGGGCAGCCTCGGGGAGTGATCTGAATGGTCCCCGCCCACCGCACGGCCGGCACCGGCCCGGGAATGCTGCTGCTGCACGGCATCGGTTCCTCCGCAGCCTCCTTCGCGCCCCAACTGAAGGAACTCGCCGGTGAGTTCACCCTGACCGCCTGGGACGCGCCCGGATATGCCGCCTCACCCGACCCGGTCGGACCGGTCGGGCTGGACGGGTACGTCACTGCCGCAGTCGCCGTCGCCCGCACCGCGCTGGACCCCGGCCCGTTCCACCTCGTCGGCGTCTCCTGGGGCGGAGCGATCGCGCTCCGGCTCGCCGCCACCCACCCGGAGCTCGTGCGGTCCCTGACCGTGATCGGCGCCAGCCTCGGCTCGGGCACCGACCCCGCACGGGCCCAGCAGATGCGCTCCCGGGCCGCCGAACTGCGACGACTGGGCCCGCAGGCGTTCGCCCGCGAGCGCGCGCCACGTCTCCTCGCCCCCGACGCCCCGGCCGAACTGGTCGAGACCGCCACCGACACGATGGCCGACGCGATCAGGCTGCCGGGCTACGCGTCCGCCGCCGAAGCCATGGCCTCGGCCGACCTCACCGCAGACCTGCACCGGATCACCGCCCCGACGCGGGGTCGGCGACCAGCCGGGGGTCCCGACCCCGCACCGCCGCCCCCCCCCGCGTGGAGACCACCGCCCGCGGCCGCCCCGCCGGGAGCCACACCCCCCCCCCCCGCCCCCCCCAC